>JANNLP010000776.1:0-7057 GCA_031396905.1 Gemmataceae bacterium | reverse complement strand
GCATCCTGGGCAGTTTCCTAGTGGCCAAGGCGGCGGCGCGAGCCGTTATGATGGCAAGTCATTCAAGCATTTCACTCAGAAGGACGGCCTCAGCAGCAAGACCGTCTATTGCATGCTCGAAGACAAGGCCGGCAATATCTGGTTCGGCAGCGCCGACGCGGGTGCATGCCGTTACGACGGCAAGACCTTTACCAATTTCTCTGAAACCGATCCGCCTTCGTTACCAGCCAAGCCCGCGAACGATGCCAAGGCAGCGATTGCCAAGGGCGAAACGGTTTCCGAAATGGCCAAAGACCTTTGGTACGTGTTCCAAGGCAAGAACGGCCATCATTGGTTCGGAAGCCGCACCGAAGGCGCGTTTCGTTACGACGGCAAGACCATCACGCGGTTCACGAAAAAGGACGGACTTGCGGGCGCCGGCGTCGGCGGCGTTCAGGAGGACAAATCGGGGAACCTCTACTTCAGTACGGACAAAGGCATCAGCAAATTCGACGGAAGATCCTTTACGACGCTCGAACCTAAAGCCACCGGAGAATGGAAGAATCAGCCGGACGATCTTTGGTTCAGCGGCGGCCAGGATTCTGGTGTGGTTTACCGCTATGATGGCAAATCGTTGCACCGTTTAGCGTTCCCCAAGACCAAGGCCGGCGATGATGCGACATTGCCGCGGGACAAATTCCCCAATGCGAAATACAGCCCTTATGACACCTACACCATCTTCAAAGACAGCAAGGGGAATCTCTGGTTCGGCACGGCCGTCCTTGGCACCTGTCGCTACGATGGAAAGTCCTTTACCTGGATTCCTGAGGAGGAATTGCGAAACGGTTCGTTTGGCACTCGCTCGATCATCGAGGACACAGATAGCAAGTTCTGGTTCAGCAATACGCTGCACCGTTACGCCATCCAAGGCGACGCCTCGCAGTGGTACAAGAAAGAAAAGGGAATCGGCGACTTGAGCGGGCATAAGCAGGACAAATACGACTCCTTCATGTCGAGCACGCTAGGAGACGACGGCGCCATGTGGATGGCGATGCTCGGCGGCGTCGTTTGGCGCTACGACGGGAAGACGATGACTCATTATCCGGTCAGCGAAAACGGCAAACACCACTGGATTTTTTCGATCTACAAAGACAACCAGGGCGTGCTCTGGCTCGGCACACAAGCCCACGGCGCCTATCGATTCAATGGAAAGGCATTTGAACAATTCAAACCGTAAGGACTGTTGTGGGCGGTTTTTCCCGAATAAGTTGCCGGTCGCCCGACTGAACCCTTTTCCGCGACCGAAGACTTCACCTTTCGGCCATATTATTACCGCCACGTACGGTTCCGTGCTGATTTGTCGATGACCGGCTAGCTGCTTCGCCTTGCGTCTTTCGGCCATTTCCAGTCTAATTCGGGCGGAATATTCCCAAGGCAGGACGCCATGCGACCCAACTATGAAGACCCCCAAAACGACGAGCTGGATACGCTGCGCGCACAAGTGCGGGAAAAGGAGCTGTCGTTTCGCGAGGCTCAGGAGCGGGTCAACGATATTCAGCGAGACTGGCTCTACACCACCTGCCTGAACTTTCGCGGCACCATCGATCGAATCAGACACCGTAAGACGAAGTTCGTCGAATCGATCAAACTTGGCCTCAAAGTCGTGGCCTTTGCGATTGGCGTGTTGCTAGCGCCGGTGCGGATAGTACTGCGGTTGCTCGGGTTGCGGCGGCGCGGCGGCGGGGAAATTGATCCTGCCCATTGCCGATTGCGGATTGGCTTGACGGATTCGTTGCCGGAGTCGATCGTCTCATCCAAGGGCAATTCGTTCCTCATCAATGGCTGGGCGTTTCATCCGGATCGCCGCATCACACACCTGGAAGTGCGCTTGATGACTGCCCGGCCGGAGATGCGGCCCAGCCAGTTGATTGACGCCGACCTCGAAGCCGACCCGCGCTATCAGGATATGCTGATCGAGCAGGAGGTCGAGTTGGCCGAGATTTCGGTGCCCGTGATTATTCGCAATGTCACCAATCGCCGGGTGCTGACTGATAATTTCCCCAGCTACGACAAGAACGGCAACAGCTTCTGGAGCAGCTTCAACGCCCAGGTGAACTTGCCCGCGATGGCGCGAACCACTCGGGCGCAACTTTTCGTGAAGGCACACTTGGAGGGCGGTGCGGTCGAGACGCTGCCGCTGGGCAAGTTCGCCATTCAGCCGTGCATGCCCGCACCGCTGCCGATTCTTGATTTGCCGGTGGATAGCGTGCCACTCATCGCGGTGTGCATGACCACGTACAACCCGCCGCGGGAGTTGTTTCGCAAGCAAATCGAATCGATTCGCGAACAAACCCATGAGCGCTGGATCTGCATCATCCGCGACGACTGCTCCAAGCCGGCGGCCGAGCAGATGATTCTCGAAACCATCGGAGACGACCCGCGCTTTGTCTTTTACAAGAACGAAACGAACCTCGGCTTTTACAAGAACTTCGAAGTGGTGCTGGGCGATGTGCCCGTCGAAGCGGACTACATTGCCTTGAGCGATCAGGATGACCGTTGGCACCCGGATAAGCTGGAGACGCTGCTCAAACATTTCACGCCGGGCACGTCGCTGGTTTACAGCGATACCAACATCGTCGATGAAGCCGGGCATGTCTGGGCACCGACGTATTGGACCACGCGCGACAACAACTGCACGGATTTCTCGACGCTCTTAATCGCCAACACAATCACAGGCGCGGCATCCATGATCCGCCGCAACCTGTTGGATTATCTCCTGCCGTTCCCCGAAAAGTGCGGCGACGCTTATCACGATCACTGGCTCGGCTGCACGGCGCTGGCACTGGGTCACATTCGCTACATCAATCGGCCGCTGTACGACTACACGCAACATGCCGGCAACGTGGTGGGCCACGTGGCACCGCAGGCGGGCAGTTGGGCTGGTGCGATCTACCGATTCTGCGCGTTCTTTTGGCCGCTCAAGATATCGCGGAACATCAGCACATTCCTGCGCCATGGCCGGGGCTACTATTTCGCCGACTTATTGCGCATTCAGCAAACCGCCCGCAATGTGCTGATGCGCTGCCGCGGCGAGGTGGCCGACGACAAGCGGAAGGCTCTGTGCAAGATCCTCGATGTGGCCAATACGTGGTCGGGCCGGCTTTGGCTGGCGTCACGACCGCTCTTCGTGAAAAATGCCTGGCGCAAGACAGTGGGCGTGGAAGCACATCTGTTGCAGGCCATCTGCTGGCGACAATACACGCGCATTGCTGCATGGTGGGGCACGCGCCTAACGGCCCGTGGCATCGTTCGCGGCATGATAACGCAGCAATGCCTTGATCGCCCGCACATCATCGATCCCATCGACACCGTGGCCGCCGTCACCCGGATCACCGCGCCGTTGTCGCTTGCGATTCGGTCCGATTCGCCGCTGCGCGTGAACGTACTGATCAGCATGATCGACTTCCGCTACGTGTTTGGCGGGTACATCACGGTGTTTCAACTATGCCGCAAGTTGTCGCTGCAGGGATTCCGGGTGCGGCTGGTTGTCGTGGATGAATGCGATTTCCGCCCCGTGGCATGGGCCGACAACTTCAGAAACTACCCCGGTCTGGAAGACTTCCTTGACCGCATCGAACTGGTGTACGCATTTGACCGCAAGTCCATCGTGTCTGTGAGTCGCGAGGACGTGTTTCTGGCTACGAGTTGGTGGACCGCGCACGTGGCGCATCAGGCGACGCAGACGCTCGGCAAACAGAAGTTCGTGTACCTGATTCAGGAATACGAGCCGGGCTTCTATGCCTACAGCTCGCTGTCAGCTTTCGCCGCTGAGTCGTATCAGTTCCCGCACTATGCGTTGTTCTCGACCGAAATTCTCCGCGAATACTTCATGCTGAACGAATGCGGCGTGTTTGCCCAACCGGGCGGCGAGCGCGTCAGCGCTTCGTTCCAGAACGCCATCACGTCGGTTGGCCCGGTGACGGCGGACGAACTTCGCGCGAAGCGGACGCGGAAGCTGCTCTTTTATTGCCGGCCGGAACCGCATGCTTTGCGCAATATGTTCGACACCGGGTTGATGGCCTTGCGCGAAGCCGTGAAGGCCGGGGCATTTCAAGGCTGGGAGTTTCACGGCATCGGTTCGATGGCGGTGTCCGGCAAGATCAAGCTGGCTGACGACGTGTACATGGATTTGTTGCCGCGGCTGGATCAGGAAAAGTATCGGAAGATACTGAAAGACTACGATGTGGGACTAAGCCTGATGTGTTCGCCGCACCCGAGCCTGGTGCCGCTGGAAATGGCGAAGGCCGGCATGTGGACCGTCACCAACACGTACGGCAACAAGACGGCTGAGAAACTCAATGCCATATCGACTAATTTCCTGCCGACGCCCACATCAGTGGAAGGCGTGGCTCGTGGCCTCTGCGAGGCTAGCACGTTGGTCCGCGACTTTGAGAGTCGGGCAGGCGGAGCCAATGTGAAATGGGCGACGGATTGGGACGAAGCGTTTCCGGATGCACTGATGGATCGACTCAGCGCATTTATCCAGGCTGCGATGGATGATCGCGAACTGGATGCGACAATCAAGATGCTCCGCGTCGCTTAAGCCGACGCCCGGTGCGGCGAGCAACGGGTTTCTCGCGAAAGAGCTTGGCCATTTCCATGGCCGCATTGGCGGCGTCCGCGCCTTTGTTGCCGTGTCCGCCGCCGGTGCGTTCCAGCGCTTGCTCTTCGGTATCGCATGTCAAAACGCCAAAGATGACGGGTACACCAGTCTCCATGCCGGCTTGAAGAATGCCGTGAGCCGCGACCTGGCAAACATAGTCGTAGTGATCAGTATCACCACGAATAACGGCACCAAGACAGATCACGGCGGCGTAGTCACCTGTTGAGGCCAAGGTCTTCGCCACCAATGGCAGCTCAAACGCGCCGGGCACCCACAATACTTCGACCGCGGCATCCGGCACGCCTTGCTCGCGCAACGCACCGACCGCGCCGGCTAAGAGCTTGTCCACGATTTCCACATTGAACTTCGCGGCGATGATAGCGTATTTGTTTTCGTTATTCATCATCCTGTGCCCTTCAACTCAACTTCATGCTTGACAGAAACTCTGCGTTCGTCTTCGTTCGTTTCATTCGATTCAACATGAGTTCCATTGCTTCGATCGCGCTCATGTCCACCAGCACGCGGCGGAGAATGTCGATGTGGCGATGTTCCTCGGCGTTGAGCAGAAGCTCTTCCTTGCGGGTGCCGCTGGCGGCGATGTCGATGGCGGGCCAGATTCGTTTATCGACGAGCCGGCGGCTGAGATGCAGCTCCATGTTGCCGGTGCCTTTGAATTCTTCGAAGATCACGTCATCCATTTTGCTGCCGGTATCTACGAGCGCGGTGGCCAGGATAGTGAGGCTGCCGCCTTCTTCGATGTTGCGAGCGGCGCCAAAGAAGCGCTTCGGCTTGTGCAGGGCGGCCGCATCGACGCCTCCGGAGAGGAGGATCTTGCCGGAGGTTGGAATTTCGGTGTTATAGGCGCGTGCAAGCCGGGTAATGGAGTCCAGCAGGATCACCACGTCCATGCCGGCTTCGACGAGCCGCTTGGCTTTCTCGATGGCTATTTCCGAGACTTGCACGTGCCGGGATGTGGCTTCATCGAACGTGCTGCTGACGACTTCCGTGCGCGGGCCGATCACCGTGCGCTCCATCTCCGTAACTTCTTCCGGCCGCTCGTCGATGAGCAGCACGATGACGTAACAGTCGGGATGGTTGTGCAGAATTGCCTGGGCCAGCTTTTGCAACAGTATGGTCTTTCCGGTTCGCGGCGGGGCGACAATCAAGCCGCGCTGGCCCATGCCGATCGGCGCGATCAGGTCCACAATGCGCATTTCAGTTTCAGCTGGGGTCGTTTCCAAATGCAGCCGGCGGTTCGGATGGAGCGGCGTCAAATCTCCGAAGGCCACTCGCGCGACCGGCTCGGCCGGATCGTGGTAGTTGACCGACTCGACCCGCATCAGGGCGAAGTAGCGCTCGTTCTCCTTCGGCGGTCGCACCTGACCAGCGACCACCGACCCGTTGCGCAGCCCGAAGCGACGAATCTGGCTGGGCGACACGTACACGTCATCATGGTTGGGGTGATAGCTGCAATCGGCACTGCGAAGAAAACCGAAGCCATCGGGCAAAACTTCCAGCGTGCCATGGGCGTATTGGAGACCTAGCTCGCCGTAGCGGGTGCGAATCAGTCGGAAAATCAGGTCTTCGCGCTTTTGATCGGCCACCTCGGCAGCCGGCGTGCCATCCTTTTCGATCTCGGCGATGAGTTGGGCAACGTTGAGTTGCTGCAGGGCCGCCATGCGTTCACTGGCCAACTGAGCTTCGACGAAATGACTGGCAGGCTCCCGTTCGATGGCCGCTAGTGGCAATGCCGTCGGTAGCTCGACGTTGACCATTTACGAAAACTCAACGTGCAGGCCCCAATGCGCGAGCAGTTGATCCGCGTCGCGCTGCAACTGGTTCAGGTCGCTTTCGTTGGATAACACCGCGTCGGACCGGCGGCGTTTCTCCTCAATGCTCATTTGCGACCGCTCGCGCCGATCCAGTTCATCCGCGGACCACCCACGCGCCGCCACCCGCGCAATTCGCATCTCCCGTGGGGCGTCGATGAAAATGATCTTGTCGCATACGCCGTCCCAACCGGCTTCCAGCATGACGGCGGCATCCAGGACGACATAGCGTACAGCCGGGTCTGCTATCGCGGCGTCGATCTCCTGCTGCAGGCGAGACTTGATCCACGGAAAGACAAACGATTCCAATTCGCGTAATTGCGCCGAGTCGGCGAAAACAATTCGACCCAGCACTTTGCGATCGACGTTCCCCTCTTGGTCGATGGCGGCGGGCCAGCGCTCGGCGATGCGTTGCCGAATCGTGGGATCAAGGAGAGCCGCGTGTCCGGCCGGATCGCCAGCGACAACTCGGCCACCTTGTCGAGCCAGTGCCGCCGCCGCCGCGCTTTTGCCGGAGCCGATGCCGCCGATGATGCCGATGACGGGTTTGGTCATGTTCACAAGACTCACCCGCGAATTTCTTCGA
>JANNLP010000751.1:0-4830 GCA_031396905.1 Gemmataceae bacterium | reverse complement strand
AACGGGAAATGTGAACTTGTACTCGGCAGCCGACTTCTTCAATGACTCGTCCGATTCCTGAGTCGGGCACACGGCGATCACCGTAACGCCAAGATCCTTGTTGGCCCTATCCAATTCGATTAGCAAGGGCGCATAGCTCGTCGCGACGGGACATTCAAACGAGTAAAACACGACGACTGTCGCCTTGGTGCCTTTGACAGTTGAAAGCTTCGTGCCGGTGCCATCGAGCGCCACTAATGGCACATCAGGAAACGCCTTGCCGATGCCGTGCTGGGTGTCATCAGCGACTGCGAATCCTGAATAGATCAACGCAAGAGTTAATGCAATCGCGCGGCGCATCGTCGGCTCCATCGTGGACTTGTATTCCATATTACCCCGCGACGTGAGCGAGAGTTTTGCAATGGCAATGAGTCAACTACCCAGGAGCTTGCACCAATGCACACACCGCCCCGGCCGGGTCGCGGATGATAGACATCGTGCCGTAGCTGCCCATGTCGCGCGCGGGAGTCAGCACATGCCCGCCCAGTTCCTGGCACTTGGCCAGGCTGGCGGCAAGATCGGCGACAGTAATATAGATGAGCCACGCTGGCGGCACACCGGCATTGGGTCCGCTGGCATGACACACGCCGGCAACGGGGTCACCATCAACCGGATGCATGCAGTAGTCGCTGTACGTGCCCATCGGTACATCGGACGTTGTCCAGCCGACCACGGATGCGTAAAAATCGCGCACCTTGGTCGCGTCAGGAACCGTGAGGTCAATCCAACTGCTAATTGAACCGACTTTGGGTTTGCTCATGTGATCTACTCCAGGGCTTTCTTGACGACGTTGGCAATTCGGTAGCCGGCCAAGACGATACGCCGTTCGGCCACCGGTTTGGCAACATGCGAATAGTCTTCCGGCAGCGCTACGGCGGTGGCGCTTTCGGTCGCTCCGACGATCTTGCCATGCCGATACACCACATCCTTGACCAAGCGAAAACTCTCCGCTGAGGCCCATTTCTCGAAGTGGATTTCTTTCAACTCGTGCAGTCTATTCTTGGAGAAGTCCTCGCGGTTACGCAGTTCGATGGCCTTGTTGCGGACCGATTGAAATCGATCGCTGCCAATTACGAGATCATCCCAATATTGATGCAGGGTAATCGAGGAGGCACCCGCTTTAGCGCGAATTAGAAACTTGTTGCCGCCCCGGTCGCCCTTGGGAAACTGAGTAGTGTATAGCTGTGACACATGCAAAGGCTGATGGACATCGCCGATCAGGTGAAACACCCAACACATTGCGACGGCTCGTTCTTCGGCGTCTTCCCGATGATCCCTCACCTTGCCAAGGTTGAGTTCATAGGCACGGAGAATATTGTCGGCGTCGGCCGGTTTGGCATGCACGGAGTCGGGCTGGCCTTCGGGCTTGTACGGCAAGTTGATGTAGTGCCAATTGGAATGATGAAACTCCTCGCTGCCACGGGCATCGTCCGGCCACCGCGCGGCCTGCATGAACAGCATCATTTCCTTTTCTTCGTCTGTTGCGTTGGGTATGACATTGATGCGCAATAACCAATTGGATTCGTATTGCGGATGTTCTTTGAGAATCGCCACGACTTTGGCGACACACTTCGGCGAGTCATGCTTCAGCACATGATACGCCACCGCCGCCGACACCATGTGCCCGCCCTTGTTCCAGGCAAACAACGGTGTTGGCAATACGAACAAAATGCACAAAACCCAAGAAATCAGTTGCTTCATCGCGGGTCCTTGACAACGTTCTTCAAACCTAAGTGAACATCGAAAGCATACGTCGGCGTAAATGATCCGGCGAGCATTGCTGTTAATGCGCTGACCGTGCCAGGGTTAATTTGCCGTGTAGAATGATATTCGTTTCCCCTGAGCATTCTTGAACTCTCTGGAGCAGCAACATGATGAAATCGAGTTTGGCATTCTTGGTCGCGGCCATTGTCGGCCTCGGCGCTTTGGCTCAGTCTGAAGGCGAAAAAGCGATGAAGAAAGGGCCTGCAACGTCGCCCGGCCTGGAATCGCTGAAAAAACTTGCCGGTGAATGGACTGGCGATGGACCACACGGCAAAGCCACGACCGTATTCCGGGTGTCGGCGGGAGGCAGCATCGTTCACGAAACTCTGTTCCCCGGCACAGAACAGGAAATGATTACGATCTATCACATGGACGGCAAAGATCTCATTCTCACGCACTATTGCCTCATGGGCAATCAGCCACGGTTGAAAGCCGACAGTGCTTCTGATGGCAAGAAACTCTCATTCAAGTCGGTCAGCGGCACCAACATGAAGATGGACGACATGCACATGGGCCAGGCCGTGATCACGTTTGTGGATGCAGATCACTTTGAAGCCAATTGGTGCTCCTGCAAAGACGGCAAACCAGACGAAAGCCACCGAGCCACCTTCAAGTTCACTCGCAAGAAAGCGCCATGAGTTGCAATGGTAGCCGTTGCTTCGTTCAATCAACGCCATTGAAGCGTCAAAAAGGGGCCGGTCTCACAGACCGGCCCCTTTTTTGGTGAGTACACGCTGTGTTACTTGACAACTACTCTTCGGGCTCCGCCGGCAGACTTGCTCGATCGCCCGCCTCGATTCGCCGAACTTGGCTGTTGTAATACACGTTGGCCGGATCAAGGGCGATGGCCTTGCGAATAGCAGTCAGTGCAGCGGTTCGATCGCCGCGCTGATGACAGACCTCAGCCAACGTGTCGAAGTATCCGGGTTGTTGGCCTTGCAACTGCGTGGACCGCGTTGCGTGTTTCAATGCCTCATCCAGATCTCGGTGGCAGCCAGCCGAACACCACGCCAGGTTGTTCATCAAAAAAGCACTGTCAGGAAACTCCATTAGCCGATGCCGATGGAGATCGGCAACGCGCTGATAGAACGCATCGGCGTCAGCTTGCCTGCCAAGTTTGGTAAGTCCCGCGGCAAGGTGAATGGGTACCGAAACGTCGCTTGGCTGCATGGTCAAACAGGATTTGGCATGGGCGATTGCGTCGTCCGCGTGGCCACGAGCTAAACTTGCCCGCGCGCGATTGAGGCGTACATTGCGGACCAACGACTGATTCCTCGCCAACTCAATGTCGGCGAAACGGAGATATCCGACCAGGCAGCGCTCGTAAAGATTGGCTGCCGCCTCGTAATCGTGCCGCGTGGCAGCGTCACGAGCTTGGGATTGCAATAAAGGCGACGCCATGTAGTCGCGACAACCAACCGCCCGCATCACAAAGTCGCGCTCACGACGGGCCTCGGCAATCAAACCAAGTTGTTCCAACTCATGCGCCAATTCGGCCCGTTCAGCAAATTGGCCAACCGTAACGCGGAAGGCCAATTCTCCCACCACTTTGGCTTCGTCTGCCCGACCGGCGTCCGCGAGACAGCGAGCCTGGAGATACATGATCAACGGACGAGCCGGGCCTTTTTCAAATGTAATCCGATACGCTTCCGCGGCTTCGACAAAGCGGCGCTGATCTCGCTCGAAATTGGCCAGCTTGAGGCGATTGACATGATTGTCTAGACGTTCGATGGCACGATAGAACAACACCCGCGCCAATTCAGTCTGTCCGGCACATTGATGAGCGCGTGCCAGCGCGTGCATCCACTTGACATGTTCCGCCGGCGTCTCCGCGGGTGCCGCGGCCATGAAAATTGCAGCCATTTCCTGAGAGATCGGTGGAGCATGAACCGAACCCAGCATGTTGACAATGCGCGTCAGCCGCTCTGAAGTCGTTTCCTGCGGATCGCGTTGACGCAAGAACCGCCACCACACGGCAGCCTCCGCGCCGCGGGCCGGCACGAACACGGCCATCACGCGCGGTGTCGGATCGTTGATTTCCGGTATGATGTGATCGGCGACGGCATCGAGATAGCGGGCGGCGTGAGACTGAGCGAGTTCATTCATCCCCGCCGACTTTTCATATGCAAGCGATAATGTGATCCGCTCCCAGTCGATTGGCTTAATCGCATCCTGGGTGATCGCATCGAACAGCTTGCTTGCTCGCTCGGTGCGTCCAAGCTGTGCCAACGATCGGGCGGCGATGTTGCGAATCTCTGAGCGGCGATCGACCATCACTTCATCCGGTTTCGGATCGATAATCGCCAACGCGTCAGCATATTCACCACGTGCAAAAAGCAGCTCGTGCAACTCTTTCCGTAGATCCAGCTTTTTGAGGAGTGGCAGCGCCTCGACGAGCTGCTCATTGACAATCAAGCCGTGTGCGGCGACAAGCCGTTCGCCGGCCCCATCCGCGCCGCCATCGATCTTGCGCAGGCCATCCAGCGACTGCTTCAATCCATCCGTATCTCCGGCTAGACGCTGGAGAAGCGCTGACATGCTCAAGTCATTAGCCGGCGATTGCACGCGGTCGTTACCTGTCGGTAATGGCCGAGTTGTTAGCGCATGCCAGTCACCTGTATTCCACAACACCTGCTCAACCAAATCAGGTCGGCTCGCGGCTTCGCCGATCTTACGGGCCGCCGCCCAATCACCGGCAGCTCGGGCCAATGCGAATGAAACTTCCACGGCTTTGGAACGGCCCTGCTTGAGCCGTTCGTCCCACAACTTTCGCACCGGGACTAACCGATCAGAGAACATCACCACCGCGATGTAGTGATCGAGGATGGCGGCGGAGTCGCCAAAGAGACAAGCATCGAGCAACTCCTCAGCAGCGATCAAATTGCCGGCGCGAACGTATTTGGGCAAGACATCCTGGACGACGGTTGCCAGTGCCTCACCGATAATGATTCGCTGATCAGCAGCTCCCGGAGAATTGGCCAAGCGGCCCAATGTTAAATAACCCGGCTCACCAAGATCAATGAGTGC
>JANNLP010000738.1:0-1586 GCA_031396905.1 Gemmataceae bacterium | reverse complement strand
CGACAATACGACGCCGCGACGGCGATAGGCCCAGCACATGTAAGCAATGGAAACGAAGAACGACGCCGGCAACCGATTGCGCGTGCCGATCTTGCAGCAGCCGACGGTGAGTTGCCCACCGAATCCCATCGGGCCAATGTCCAGTTGATTCGCCTCGGCGACAATGCGAGCTTCCAGGGCAGCCAACTCTTCATTCGAATTGACATCATCTACGTTTCGCAACAACAGTTCCTTGGCGTATTCGTACCCCGTGGCCCGGTCGCCACCGATGCACACGCCAAGAAAGCCGGGCCCACAACCTTTGCCCTGCGCCTGCCAAACGGCATCAAGGACACACAAGCGCACGCCTTCCAAATCACGATCCGCGCGCGAACCGCTGGGCAGGCCGCACGGCAACGAGTATTGCGCGCTCATGTTTTCGCAGCCGCCGCCCTTGAGAATGACGCGGATTTCCACGTTGTCCTTGCGATGCTGATGCCAATGAAACACCGGACTGCCCGGCCCAAGGTTGGTACCCGAGTTGCGACCCGTGAGGCTATCGACGGAGTTTTGCCGCAGGTATCCCTTCTTGGTGGCGTCAACCACGGCATCGCACGTGACATCCTGCAACGTCAACTGATCGAAGCCGATCGGCGTCGTGATATAGAACGTAATCGTTCCGGTGTCCTGGCAGATCGGCGCGGATTGCCGCTTAGCCAAACCAATATTGGCCATCACCAGTTCAAGTGCCAAATCGGCGCGCGAACCGGCCTGCTCCGCCGCCCGGTGCGCGTCCAGCACCTCCGTGACATCATGTGGCAAAAACGCCGACGCCCGGCGGATGAGTTCAAGAACGGATGTGTGGAAGTTGCATGTGGACATGTTTTTCTCAATGGCTAAGGTTCTTGGTACACCCGGAGCAAGGGCAACAAACGCAGTCGGGTAGTGAATCCATCCGCGGAAATGACAGCACCAGCGGTAAGTTCGGCTCCAAAGTCAGCGATAATCTGGCGAATCAAATCGAAACAAGCTTGCAATTTCAAACCTTCCACTCGAATTCGAATGACTGATGGAGCTGACATGCCGGAAAGAGCTAAGAGCGTATGGAAATCTGCATCGAACGTAATGACGGTCCGACCCTCCGTACGGGCATATTCAAGAATTACAGGATCGTCTGCCTCGTGCATTCCTAGATCGCTGACATGAATCGCATCCATGCCTGCGTCATTGCATAATCGAACAGCGCCTCGTGGCACACCTTGATCAAACAGCAGTTTCATGTCGGCTCGGATGCGGAATCAGTCGGTCATCGAACAAGGCAGCCGCGTAGAGCAATGCTTGACGAATGTCTTCGTCGTCGAGTTCCGGGTATTCCTTGCGGAGGTCACCTCGATCGGGGTAAATGGCGGCGATCTCCACGACTCGCCGAACCGTCAATCGAGAGTTGCGAATGCACGGCTGCCCGTTCATTCGATTGGGATTCGCAGTGATACGGTCCAATGTCGTCATGATGGCCATTGTAGCCGAAACCGACCGTTAGAAAAGCAAAGTGACAACGATCATCACGTTCAGTCTACCGTCTCAATTACTCGCACAATTGCATCGAC
>JANNLP010000736.1:0-4858 GCA_031396905.1 Gemmataceae bacterium | reverse complement strand
GGTCGCGGAAATCGCCCACCAACTTTTCGCGTTTCTCAAGGGGCGCATCGATAAACTCGCGGATGAGTTGCTGCGCTGTGGGTTCCGGCGGCGGCGATGGGGCGGGTGCCGTGCCATCGGTGCGAAGTTCGGCCGACTTATCGGGATTGAGCAGAGATACCAACTCGGGTGTCAGATTGGATCGGCAGAGAAACAAGAGGCAGAAACAGGTCTCCGGTTCGTAGCCGTAGTAGCCCGTCCACATGCCGTTTGCACCCTGGAGCGGCAGAATTCGGCGCACGCCGAGTTGATACCAGTCGGTGCCGAACGTCTTGTCCAAGCCGTAGGCAACGGCGACACGCTCGAAGGACCAGAGGAAGTAAAAGTTGCCGTGTTCGTTCGGTTCCGGTTTCTTGCGGGACTCGGCGATGAACTGTGCGTTGACATAACGGAAGGCGTCTTGCACCATCGGATCCTTCAGCGGATCGGTGCGCGGTGGAATCGGCTTGACCTCGCCAGGTTTGCCGTCCGGGGCCGATTTCAGCCGCCGTTGAACGCTGATGGCATGTTGCAACGCTAAGCCCAGTAAGCCGCAACAACTTGGACCGCTGGTGGGCTGATTATCCTGTGTCGTATAGGCCCAGCCTACGTGACCCGGTGCCGGGATCAACGCGGTGCGTCGAAACCGGGTGGCGGCTCTGCGTAAGCCGTCATCAACGTCAACGTCGTATCGATGGCCGATCCACAGTGCGAGGATGGCGAATTGGGTATTGGAGTTGTCGCTGGTCGCGCCGGGTGGGTTTTCACTATAGGCTTGATCACGACGTGCCACTGGGCCGCTAGCGCTGCCGGGCCCGGAGCTACCCGGCTGCGGAATGGTTTTCTCCAGTTCACCAAGCTCGCCGCGTTTGCAGGCATAGGTCCAGCCGCCATCGGTGAGTTGGGCATTGAGCAGTCGTTTGGTCAACACGTTGATGAGTTGCCAGTCGTTGACATCGCCGAGGCGGTCCAGCGCGATTATGGAACAGGCGATGCTGTAGGTGTGGCTATTCCGCAGCGACTCATAACGAACGAATCGCGCGGCCTGGATGATTGCCGGGTCCGTGGTCGGCACATTCGCCTCCAGCAAAGCGATCATGGCCAACGCCGTGGAACCGGCACCATACTCGCCCCAACAGCCTTCGGCGTATTGCGCCTGACGCAATGCGAAGACACCTTTATCGATGGCCTTGATGACTTCAGCCGACGGCGCGGCACGTGCCTGGGCCGCGGTGGATTTTGG
Organism: Gemmataceae bacterium; assembly: GCA_031396905.1. GTDB lineage: Bacteria > Planctomycetota > Planctomycetia > Gemmatales > Gemmataceae > JAIBBI01. Next base: position 3,597 of record JANNLP010000736.1, on the reverse strand, counting down.
CGCTTCGGTCGGCGATTGCGCGTCTACATCAATCGCGGCGGCGAAAGCAATTGTAATTGCGATGATTCGGGCCGACATGATGATGCCCAACGGAAAGATGATGCCTGAGATCAGGTTAACTGGTTGGTGGCGCTTCCGCCACTATTTCTTCAGGAATGCTTCAATGCGTCGCCGGGCCGCGGTGCCATTCAACAGAGGAACAAAGGCATCGGTTTCGATGGCAGTTGCTTGTGCCAACGGTAGCTTGGCACCTTCCGCAACGACACGAAGCGCTTCGTCGGCCGCGGGTCGCTCGTCTTCGGAAAGCTGCGACAGTTGCACGGACCAATCGCCCGGCATGTCGCCGATGGCCGCGTTCGCTCGTTTGTTCCGGCGGGCCGACCAATCGGTGCGGGCCAGCGCGACGGCGACGGCGGCATCCAATTCTTCGGTCGGCAAGGCTTCGTCCACCAACCCAATGGCGAACGCTTCAAGGGGCGAATACGACCGGCCGGTGATAAGCATTTCGGCAGCAGTGGCTATTCCGACCAGTCGCGGTAGCCGCTGTGTGCCGCCCCAACCGGGAATCAGGCCAAGCTTCACCTCGGGTAACCCAAGCTTGCACTTCGGATGTGATCCGGCAATTCGGTAGTCGCAGGCCAGTGCCACTTCTAGGCCCCCACCCAGCGCGGCACCGTCGATCAGCGCCACGGTGGGAAACGGCATGGATTCGATGGCCGACAACACTTCAAGACCCGCGTTCAATAACCGGAGTGTTAGTCCGGTCTGGTCGTCGATGAGACCGTACAGTTCACGAAGATTGGCACCGGCAATGAAGATGCCATCTTTGCTGCTCGACAGGACCAAACCGTTGAGATCGCGCTTGCCAGCGACTTGGGTCAGGGCGTCGGCAAAGTCGCTCCAGACGGTGGTCGAGAGTGTGTTGGCCCGCGCTTCGGGTTGGTCAAAAATGATGTGGGCGATGGTGTCCTTGAATTCAAGCCTGACTGCTGGTGCACCGGTCATCGATTCGGCTCCACGGCTACGAGGCAATGTAGTGGGCACGATATGGTTGCCAACCATTGCACGGACGGGTAATTTGGTCAGGTGCGGCCAAATGCTGGCCCGACGCGGGGTTCTTTCGTGGCCATGTCCCGTCGTGCGTTCTTGGCGTCGGCTGCCGTGGTCGTGGCGGGGTGTGGCGGCCCGTCGGCTGAGCCGGACTTGGTGTGGGGCAAGCGCGGCGTCGTCAACGGCGACTTCATTCGGCCACGTGCCGTCACCATCGTGCCGGGCGACCGATTGTATATCGTCGATTTCACCGCACGCATCCAGTGTTACGACACAGACGGCAAGTATCAGAACATCACCTGGCAGACACCCGACTTCCGCAACGGTCGGCCCAGCGGCCTCGGTGCGACGCGCGACGGCAAGGTGATCGTGGCCGACTCGCATTATCACACGATTCGTGTCCATGACGCCAACGGTGTCGAACTTTTTACACGCGGCGGCACCGCCGGCCCTGATGCGGGGCAGTTCGGTTACATCAGTGACGTTGTTGAAGACCGGCACGGTGCCTGGTACGTTTCGGAGTTCGGGGCCAACGAGCGCATCACCAAGCTGGACCCGAAAGGTGATGTCAAAAGAGTCTGGGGCAGTCACGGCAACGAGCAGAATCAATTCAATCACATTCGGGCGATGGCCGTTGGGCCGGACGACAATCTCTATGTCGCGGATGCCATGAACCATCGCGTGCAGGTGTTCGATGCCGCCGGCAATTGGGTGCGGACGCTGGGGAAACATGGGACGGAGCCCGGCGAGTTTGCGTATCCTTACGATGTGGCCTTCAATTCCAAAGGCCATCTTTGTGTCGTGGAAATGGGTAACCACCGCGTGCAGAAGTTGAACGTCGGCGGCGAATCTCTGGCGATGTGGGGCGGCCCCGGTCGCAAGTCGGGCCAACTGTACAGCCCCTGGGGTTTGGCCGTCGATAGCCGCGATCGCATTCACGTCCTCGACACTGAAAACCACCGGGTGCAACGCATACGCCTGTGACATCCCTGCGCGACTACCTGATCGAACATTGGCTCGCCGTGGCAATCGTGGCGGTTGGCGTCGTGGTGTTGTTGTTGCGCCGCCGCGGCAATCTGCGCTTTGCGCCGGGATTGATCGGTTTAGGCGGATTGGTTCTCGCCCCTCGATACGGACCATGGCTGTTCAGCATCGGCGCTGTGCTGCTATTGGCACAAATCAGTTATCTCGCGATCTCAACACGCTGGTACCGCTATGCGGCGATGGCAAGCGCGGTCGCATTGGCACTGGGATTGGGTGCGTGGGCGAGTGTGCCGCTTGGCGCTGACCTGGCCGAGTTGGCCAAAACGGTTCGAAGCTTGGAACTGGTTGAACCGCTGTGGCTACTGCTGCTGGCGGTTATCCCGGTCATCGTGTTGATGAGCTTTCGCAGTTTGGCCGGGTTAGGCCCAGTGCGGCGATGGGTGGTGATTGGTCTTCGCAGTCTTGTCGTGGCCATGTTGATTCTGGCATTGGCCGAGGTGCGCCTAAAACGGCCGGGCGAGAACACTACAGTGCTGTTCCTCGTCGACCGTTCGCTGAGTATCCCTTCGGATCTGGACACATCGCTTTCGGACTCGGAACCGTTCAACCGGCGAGACAAGCGCTGGCGACGAATCAAGCAGTTTGTTAACGATTCGGTCTATTTGCGCGGACCGGGCCATGAGCGCGATCAGGCCGGCGTCATCGTGTTTGGTCGGAGACCGCGCTTGATCTTGCCGCCAGCCGAAGTGCCGCGCTTGAATTTCTCAGAAGACGTGCTGGCACCGGTTGACGAGAATTACACCGACATTGCGGCCGCCCTGAAGCTGGCGATTGCGTCATTTCCTGAGGGCAGCGGCCGACGCATCGTGTTGCTTTCCGATGGCAACGAAAACTTAGGTTTGGCCGAGGAGCAGGCGCGCGTGGCGGCGGCCAATGGCGTGCAGATTGATGTGGTGCCGTTGGCCGCCGGCTATCGCAATGAGAATGAAGTGCTGGTGCAGCGGGTCGAAGCCCCGGCAATCACGGAACAAGGTGGTCGGCTTCCAATCCGTGTGTTGGTTCGCAGTTACAATCCGAACGTCGTCACGGGCGAGTTGGCCCTGCGGCAATCCAGCGAAGGTGAGACCGTGCCGGTGACCGTGGAACCGGGGCAAGGCGTGGTTGAGCGCGGGCCGCCGGCCATCGTACAACTGCGGCAAGGGTTGAATAGCTTTTCATTCCGTCAGAACCTGGCCGGGGTGCAGCGCTCTTACACCTATCAGGCCGTGTTCACGCCGAAATCCGTTATTGCCAGTGCTGAGCCGGTGGTGGGTTTGCCCGGCGACCGTGTGCAGAACAATGCGGCGACCACGCACGTGCTGGCCCTGGGTCGACGCCGAGTGCTGTTCGTCGAATCGCGAGCCAATGCCGGCAAGAGCGAAATGGATCACAACTTCCTGATCGCCCAGCTGCAAGGCGACGGCGAGTCGAAGTTTCAGGTCGCGACGATTCATGCCGGTGAGCTGCCCATCAACAAGTCGGACCTCGGCGTGTTCTTAAGTAACTACGATTGCGTGGTGCTGG
>JANNLP010000731.1:0-20387 GCA_031396905.1 Gemmataceae bacterium | reverse complement strand
GCGCTCAAGCCGTTTACCGCGAATCCCGTCGGCGCTGGTCTCGAAACGCCCGATTGGATTCGCCGGCTGGAACGCGAGATGGCACACATCAAGGCGAAGGAAACCGCGCCGCCACCCGATCCGGCCTCGCCACCGTCGCTGCCGACGCTCCGGAAACAGTTCACCGGCGACTGGGAAGAGCGCAACGAATTGACGTAATCCTGTGAGCTTAACATGCATTGGCGAATGGCGCTTCTTGGTTTCATTGGCTTGATGTTCGCCGGTGAGGCGCCGTCGTCGGTCGCGGAGCCGGCCGCGGTTCAAGTCCCATATCGGCTTACAGCTACCAAGCACATCCTTGTGCGTGCGAAGATCAATGGCCGTGGCCCTTACAATCTTGTTCTCGATACTGGTGCCCCGGTTGTAGTGCTGGCTCGCAAGCTCGCGGAACCGCTTGGGATCACGCCGGACGGCGGACATTGGGCCGACTTGAAGCGACTGGAGTTCGAGGGCGGCGTTGTTATGGAAAATGTCGCCACGCGCTTTGATGACCTTTATCAACTCGAAGGCATGAACGGCCTCGGATTGGCCGGGGCGGAGATCCATGGACTCGTCGGCTATCCTGTCCTTGCCCGATTTCGCATTGAATACGACTTTACCAAAGCGAAACTGGCGTGGACGCCACTCGCGGCTAAACCCGATGAATTGGCGCGACGCCCCGGCGGCGCGATGGGCAGCGCCGGACTGCAAGCACTCGGCACGGTGATGAAAGGCCTTGGAAAGTTCCTCGGCGCGGATCAATTGGCGGCAAGCAAGCCGCGCGGATTTGCGGGAATGTCGCTCGCCGTGGAAAACGAGCAATTGCGCGTCAGCAATGTCGTAGCTGGCGCACCTGCCGATCGCGCTGGCTTACGTGTTGGCGACATCGTGCGTCAAGCAAATGGGCGTGATGTCACGACAATTGAAATGTTCGGGATAACATTGGCGACGTTGACGCCCGCCCAAGCACTCAAACTACTTATCGTTCGTGGCGATGTGGAACGCGACGTCAGCATTGAACTCGGCGAGGGCTTCTAACAATGCGGATGCGATTTCTGGCATTGTTGGCGCTTACGCTGGTCGCGGCACACGACGACACCAAGCCACTGGCCAAGTCGGCGAAGTGCGAGTTGCTTTCGACCAAGCACCTCGCCGTATCCGCGAAGATTAACGGCAAAGGACCGTTCCGCCTGATCTTTGACACTGGCTCGCCGGTGGTGTTGCTGAACACCAAGGTGGCTCGGGAAGCGGAGATCGCCAAGGTTGCCCGCGGGTTACCTAAACCGAAGAACACCTTGAACGGTCAAACATTGGTGCAATCCATCGAGATTGGCGGCGCAAAAGCCGACAACGTGCCGGTGGCCGTGTTCGATCATCCCACGCTGGCCGCCATCGCGGAGATCGTCGGGCCAGTCGATGGCATCATCGGATACCCGTTTTTCGCGCGGTTCAAGACAACGATTGATTATCCCGCGCTCCAACTCACATTTCAGCCCAATGGCCACATGCCGGAGGACGCGATCCAGACGATGATGAAGGCACTGATGGATCGCGGCAAGAAACGGACAGTGCGGCCCGTGCCGCCGGTCGCTCAGTTGGGAATTGAAGTCGAGAAGCCGGACGAACAACCTGGAGTTCGCATCAAGACGGTGTTCGCCGGCAGCGCGGCAGCGACGGCAGGCTTGCGGACGGGCGACCGTTTACTCATGATTGATGGCCGCTGGACCGATTCCCGCGCGGACTGCGTGGCCGCCGCCGCTGAAATGCCGGCCGGTCAAGGCGTTGCGATTGCAATTGAGCGTGGTCAGGCAAAAATGACGTTCGCGGTCGTCACAAATAGCGGTTTTTGAGCACTTTGCAGCGATGTGGCCGTGTCGGGCGCATCAGCTCCGGGAATAAGCTATGGTGAACGTTGGCGGAGCATTCGCACCCAGCTCAGGAGCCGTCAATGTCCGGGCAGGAATGGATCGAGCTGTTAAATCTGATTCCCGAGGATCAGCACAGCGCGCTCAACGTGATGTGTCGCAGCGGCGTCGAACTTAGCATCGACGTGATTCTCCGCACGGAAACGTCGTTCCTGGTTTACCGCGGCCGCATGGTCGGCACGACCGATGATGGCCGGGTGTTCTTCACGCCGTACAGCGAAATCACATCGCTCTATCTCAATCGCTTCGTGAAAGAGAATGAGGTCGAAGCCCTCTTCGATTCCGCGGATCAGGCGGCCGATGCTTTGGCCGTGCAAAAACAACTTGATGACGATGAAGCGGCATTCCTTTCGACGCCACACACCACTGTGCCACCGCCGCCCCCCGCGCCGAGTCCGTTACCGCCGATCGTGACGAAGAGTTCGGGCATGGTCCCGCGTGTGCCGCCGGGAATGCTTCCGAAGCCAACGGTCATCGCCACTTCAGCGGTACCGGGCGGGCCGAAAGGGCCTTCGTTTATGCCGCCGCCACCGCCAGTGGTGGCCGCCGACTCGGCCGCCAAGGGCAGTATCCTGGATCGATTACGCGCCCAACGCAGTGGCCCACCAGCCCGCAAATCCTAGTTAAACGTAGTCATTTTTCACGTGCATACCTAACTTGAGTGAATGAGCGCGTCCGCGCCTCCTCCCATCGATGATCTCCCGCCCCCCGAAATTCCGAGTTCCGCGCAACCGGGCGGGTTCGGGATATTCGTGCGACTCGAGTTGCTGTGGGACGCAATGAGGCGGGCCATTCTGCGCAAGCTCTGTCCCGGTCATGTTCAGCGCTGGCGCGACAAGATTAAGGGTGAGCCGAACGCTGATGTCATTGATCCACGTGATGTGAAGTTCATTCGTAACGTCAGCAAGACTTGGTTTGATCCTGTTGACGATGTCTATCGCCGGCGCGAATCGCTGGGGTTCGCCCGGTATGGCTTTGCGGAGTTAATTGGTTTCAGCGCCATTCTGGGCTCGATCTTTGCGGCCAGCAGCTTGCTGGCAGTTTGGTACAGTCCCTATTTTTTGATACCATCGACCGCGATTGTCTTTGTTTGGCTCGAAGTGCTTTGGTTTTTTCGTGATCCGGAACGACTGATTCCGTCGGACGCAACGGCGATTCTCAGCCCGGCCGACGGCGTCATCACAAATGTCGAGACCATTGACGAACCGGGAATGGGACCGAATACGCTGCGAATCAGCATCTTTTTGTCGATCTTCAACGTTCACGGCAATCGCGTGCCCCGCCCCGCCCGCTTTGACACTGCTCAATACTTTCGTGGAAGGTTCCTGGATGCCCGGCATCCCGATTGTGCGAAGCAAAACGAACAACTGTGGTCCGACTTCACGGATACAACCACCGGCAAGCCGTTCCGCGTCAAGCAAATTAGCGGTGCCATCGCCCGGCGCATCGTCTATTGGCTGCGGCCCGGCGAAGAGTTGAACGCCGGCGATCGCTATGGCATGATCAAGTTCGGTTCACGTACTGAGTTGTTGATCCCGCGAGACACCGTCGGAGAGATCATGATCAAGCCCGGCGACAAGGTTCGCGGCGGCGTGACAGTTTTGGCCAAGGTCGTGTGATCCCGTTTTGGAGTGGTTCATTGTCTCTCGTCTCCGCTTTTCGCAACGGCATCGACGGCATCTCGGCCGAGCCGGCGCTGAAGGAACAAGCCGCCGTGAATCTGGAGGCATGGCTGACGCAGCCCGACTTCGCGGCGTACCTGCCGCAACTGGATTGGTTGATTGCCAATAAGAACTGGTCGGTGTTGCTGGATAGTTTCTATCAGGTGCTGCCGTTCGGCACGGGTGGACGGCGTGGTGCCGTCGGCGTCGGGCCGAGCCGGATGAACCTGTGGACGCTCGGTGCCAGTGTGCAGGGGCATTGTGAGTACCTCAAGGAAAAGTTCCCGTGCCGAGAGTTGCATGTGGCACTTGCGTACGACGTGCGGCGGTTTCTCGATTCACGGAAGGTCTACAACCCGCTATTGCCGAACCCCGTGCTTGGTCTTTCGAGCAAGGACTTCTGCCATCATGCGGCTGGGGTCTACGTGGCCAATGGCGTGCATGTCCATGTGTTGCCCGCCGACTCGCCGCGCTACTTTGCCACGCCGGAGTTGTCGTTTGCAATTCGCTGGTTGAAGGCGCACGGCGGACTTAACGTATCGGCGTCGCATAACCCGCCGGACGATAACGGCGGCAAGTTTTACGATGAGCGCGGCGCACAGCCGGTGCCACCCGACGATCAAATTATGAGCGATCTGGTCGAACAGGTCGGCCAGATCAAACAGTTTCCGTGGGCGGAGGCGGTGCGCACGGGAAAGATTCACTTTCTCAACGACGATATTCACAAAGCGTTTATCGACCTATGCCGCAAGCAGAGCCTCATCGCGCCGCCGAAGTTCGACGAGATTCGCGTGGTGTTCACGCCGTTGCATGGCGTCGGCGGCATGACGGCGATGGAAGTGTTGGACGCCCAGGGCTTCCGACCGATCCCCGTGCCGGAGCAAATGACGCCGGACGGGCAATTCACCAACGTGACCAAGTCGCCAAACCCGGAAGTGCCGGAATCAATGGATCGCGCGGAACGTGTCGCCAGGGAGCATGGTGCCGACTTGGCTCTGGCCACTGACCCCGACGCGGATCGTCTCGGTGGACTGACCCCAGACGGTGAAGGTGGTTACCGTTATCTCACCGGCAATGAGATTTGTGCGCTGTCAACTTGGTTCAAACTCGATCAGCTAACGAAGCAGGGGCGAATGCCAAGCTCCCCCGTCGTGATTACGACCGTGGTGACAACGAGTCTTGTCACGCGCATCGCCCGGCACTTTGGCTCGCAGATCGTCAACAACTTGTTGGTCGGCTTCAAGAACATGGCCGAGGTGTTGCGACAACTCGAAGAGTCGGGTTCATTTGAGGACGTGCAGGCCCGACCCGAAGATCTGATTTTGGCCACTGAAGAGAGTCATGGCATCATGGCCATGCCGCAGATTCGCGACAAGGACGCCGCCGCCGCGTGTCTGCTGCTTGCCGAATTGACTCTGGATGAAAAACGCCATGGTCGCAGCACGATGGAGCGACTGAACGACATCGCGCGGCAGTTTGGTTACTTTCGCAACGAAGTCGTGAACATCGCCATGACCGGCATCGAGGGCCGGCTGCTGATGACACAAATGATGGAAAGCCTGCGCGCGAAGCCACCGAGCACAATTGCCGGCATGACCGTGACCGCGTTTGAAGACTTGCGAGATCCCAATGGCAGGCTTGGGCCAATCAAGGGTGCGACCGATGCCGCGGGTCGGAACGTTCTCGTTTTTCGACTGGGCGATCGCGCCTCGGTGGTGTTGCGTCCCAGCGGGACGGAACCGAAAGCGAAGGCGTACATCGAAGTTTGCTCGAAGCCTTGTAAGAACAACACAACTGCCGAAAAGTGGGCGGCGACATGCCGGGGCGTGGACGAGTTGACCCATCGACTTGCCGATGAATTCCTCGGTTTGGCACTGGAAACGGTCGGAAGACAGCCGGAAGGTCACGTGAAATTGACACGGTAGGCTAGCCATAGCCTCAAACCCGTGTTACACTTAGGTCAATCCGTTTGATTGAATTCGTGCAGCGCAAGGAGGCGGCCACGTGGCGTTTCTCTGGCAGGAGTCGTTCTGTCCGAAGGTACGTTCATGACAGGGTTTGCGGCGAACTTGAGTCAGAAAACTTTAGGCGTGCTGGCCTGTTGTGTTGGCCTGTTGGCCCCCTCGTTGGCGTCGGCCGCGTGGCTGGGATACAAGAACGACACGGCCGCTCCCATTGTTGTGCAGACTTCCATCAAGGTGAATGACAAGATCGTGCGGGGGAAGCAACACTTGCTTTACCCTGGTGAATGTGCGTGGGATAATATCGCGACCAGCGGACAACAACAAATCACGATCATGGATCCGAAGGCCAACAACAAAGTCGTTGGCCAGGAAAACATCAACGTCGCGAATCAGAACGTATTGCTGTCATTGCAGTGGCAAGCGCAGCCGCAGCCGCCGGGCAGGCCACCGGTACCGCCGGCACTTCGCATTTTCCCGCTCAACATCATCGGCCCGGCCGGCGTTGTAGGGCCGAATAATCAGGGGCCGAATGGTGGCCCGAAGGCCGGGCCAAACGCACCGGTTCCGCCACGGACGCCTCTACCGCCGTCTTCATTGCCGCCCGACCAACCGAATACGCCTTCCGATACGCCGAAGCCCCTGCTACCCGGGGAACAGCCGAAGACGCCCCCTCCGGGTGAGCAACCCAAGGGTCCGCAGGAGCAGCCGAAAACGCAACCGCCTGCCGGGCAACCCAAGGCAGCGCCGCCAGCGCAACCCAAGGCACCGGTACAGCCGCAGCCCCAGCCGCCGACGGAACGACCCAAGACGCCGCCAGTGCAGCGCCCGCCCAAATCCAAGGGCGGCGTCTGATAACCGCTGGCTTTTCTCTACTGTGCCGCACCCTATCAATCAGATATAATAACTAGGTTGAAGATCTCTCCGCGAACTCGGGGTGCCACCGCTCCATGACTGCTACCGCCGTTCCCGCCAAACCTGCCGTCAAACCCGCTGCCGCCAAGCCGCGCAAGAAGCTGCCCAAAGAGTTGGCAGTGATCTACGCTGACAATTGCACGGGCTGCGAAGCGTGCGTGGAAGTATGTCCGGTCGATTGCATTTACAAAGTGCCGGGCGAAGACATGCCGAGCCTGCAGTCGTTTTGCGATATTGATCTAGAGCGATGCATCGGCTGCAAATTATGCGAGCGCTGGTGCCCGTGGGACGCGATCGACATGATCCCAACGCAAAAGATTGCCGATTCAGTCGCCATCAAAGGCGGCCCGCCGGCCTATGTCGAGAAACATTGGGAACGGCTCACCGCCGCGGCCCAGTCCCTTGCAGAATTAGCGTGGGAGCAGGCACAACCTGTCAAGAAGTAAGTCGCAAAGTCGTTATTACCGACTCGAGAACAAATCCCGAATTGCTCGGCCGACTCCCATGACCAGCAGTCCGCCCATCGCGATGGATGCTCCCACTGCTACTCGATGTTGATTGCGTTCCCGTGCGGCGACCGCCGCTGGTGTTTCGCAATTGGTCCGTCAACCTGCTCTGGCATCGCCCTGCGAAAATGCCAGAACGCCGGTAGCAAGGATAATGGCAGCCGCTCGTTGAATACTCATGATCGCAGACTCCCGCGTTCGTGGACGGTTCGCAAGTATAGGTCGTGATTATTATTGATGCTGTGGCAATAGCGGAGGCGACACAAGTCACTGATTCGTTTGACGATACGATGCGATAATAGTGCAGCACAGGCGGCCGACGTTCATATACTGCCGACAATTCCAGTCAGCGTTCATACCGCGAGACCACAGTCATGCCGCGATTCGTGATCGCCCCATTGTTCATTGTTGGCGCTTGGACTTTCGTCGTTGCACAGCCAGCGAAGAAACCGGTAGCCGGTGCGACGCCGGCTGAGTCGATCCGCGTCAAGGATGGCTTTCGCGTTGAGTTGCTGTACACGGTGCCGAGAAACGAACAAGGCTCGTGGGTCTGCATGTGCACGGACCCGAAAGGCAGGCTGATTGTCTCGGATCAATACGGCGGTCTGTTCCGTGTCACGCCGCCGCCGATCGGACAGTCACAGCCGACGAAGGTTGAAAAGATCCCCGTTGATCTTGGTGAGGCCCAGGGCTTGGTTTGGGCATTTGACAGCCTTTATGTAGTGGTCAATCACGGTGAGAAGTATGCCAGCGGGCTTTATCGTGTTCGCGATACCAATGGCGACGAAACGCTGGACAGTTTTGAGAAACTCCGTGCGTTCGACGGCGATGGCGAGCATGGCCCACACGCCGTCTTGCTGGGACCGGATGGCAACTCACTCTACATCGTCATCGGCAATCACACCAAGCTCACGGAGTTGAACTCATCACGGGTGCCGCGGCGCTGGGCCGAAGATCTGATCGTGCCGCGCATGTGGGATGCCAAAGGACATGCTCATGGCATTCTTGCCCCGGGCGGCCACATTCTCAAAACCGATCGCGACGGCAAGAATTGGGAACTCATCAGCATGGGCTATCGCAACAGCTACGATGCCGCGTTCACCCGCGACGGCGAGCTCTTCACCTTCGATTCCGACATGGAATGGGACATGAACACGCCGTGGTATCGGCCCACGCGAGTGTGCCACGTGACCAGCGGCAGCGAATTCGGCTGGCGGTCCGGCAGCGGCAACTGGCCGACATACTATGCAGACAGCTTGCCACCGGTCGTCGATATCGGCCCCGGCTCGCCAACCGGTACGACCTTCGGCATCGGTGCAAAGTTCCCGGCGAAGTACCAGGACGCCATGTTTTTATGCGACTGGAGTTACGGAAAGCTGTACGCCGTCCACGTGTCGGCGAATGGCGCGAGCTATTTGGGCGAAGTGGAAGAGTTCCTTGGCGGGACACCACTGCCGATGACGGATGTGGTCGTCAATCCGGTGGACGGCGCGATGTATTTCGCCATCGGCGGACGCAAGACGACGTCGGGGCTCTATCGCGTAACGTACGTCGGGAAGGAAGCAACCGCCGCGACGAATGCCAACCGCTCGAACACTGAATCACAGCAGCTTCGCAAGAAACTGGAATCACTTCACGGGAAGCAAGACCCTGCGATTGTGGATGAAGTTTGGCCGTGGTTGGGGCATGACGATCGGTTTGTCCGGTTTGCAGCGCGGGCGGCACTTGAGCATCAGCATATTTCGGGGTGGCAGGATCGGGCGTTGTCACCCGCTAAGCCGCAAGCGGCAATCACCGCGCTTTTGGCGTTGGTGCGGTGCGGGGATATGGGTCTGCAGAGTGTCGTTTTGCCGGCGCTCGACCGGATTGACTGGCCGGCACTTAATGAATCGCAGCGGCTGGAGTTGATACGTGTTTATCAGTTGGCAATGTTGCGGTTGGGGACGCCGACACCGGGCGCGGTCGAAAGCACTACGAACCGATTCGGCCCGCTGTTTCCATTGCAATCGCGCGATGTGAATGCGGAACTTGGCAAGTTACTGGCGTTTCTGCAAGACTCCAGGTTGGCCACGAAGGCAACGCCATTGTTGACGAATGCGTCGACGCAAGAAGAACAGATGGATTACGCCACGATGCTACGGTCGGTCACCACGGGTTGGACGCCGGAGTTGCGGCGGCAGTACTTCACCTGGTTCAACAAGGCGGCCGGCTATCGCGGCGGAGCGAGCTTTGCCGGTTTCGTGACCATGATCAAGAACGATGCGCTTGCGAAACTGAGCGCCGTCGACAAGGAAGCGCTGAAGGACTTGTTGGAAGCAAAGCCGATCACTGTCGCAGCCCCAGCGAAGCCGCGTCCATTCGTCAAGAAATGGACAATGGACGAAATCGTGCCGCTGGTGGAAGCCGGCTTGAAAGACCGCGACTTCGAGCGCGGCAAGGAACTGTTCAGCTCCACCCGATGTGTCGCTTGCCACCGCTTCAGTGGCGACGGCGGCGCGACCGGGCCGGACCTGACCGGAGCCGCCGGGCGGTTCAACGTCCGCGATCTGGTCGAATCGATCATCGAGTCGAGCAGAGTCATTTCGGATCAGTACGCGGCGGTTAACATCGTCCTGGATTCGGGCAAAGTCGTGCATGGTCGCATTGTCAATCACACCGGCGACATCATACTTGTTGGTACTGATATGCTTGATCCTGATGCGATCACACGTGTTGACAAAAACAAAATTGAATCGATGGAGACGTCCAAGCTCTCCATGATGCCGGATGGGCTGGTGGATACTTGCACTGCTGACGAGATTAAGGATTTGATCGCATACCTGTTATCAAAAGGCGACCGCAAGCACGCTATGTTCAAGCGTTGAGTTGTTCCGTGGCCATGACTCGTCGCATGGCACCGATGCCGTTGTTCCAGCCGTTCAATGCAGCGACCATCAGCATGTAAAACGGGTTCAGCATCGCGTTGGGAATACAGTCAATAGCCAGCAAGATTGACGCCATCGCGGCAATAGCTGCCGGGGCGACGGCTGGTGTGGCCCAACCCTCCGGCGGATGATGCCAGAGAAAACGAATAGCCGGTGCGAGAAAAAACATGGCCAGCGCCAACAGGCCGATGAAGCCGTTGGTGAAGTATTCGATCATCCATTGGCCATCGATAATGAGCGGTGCCGAGTTATGATCTTTCGGTCGAATGATCGGGTTATTGCCCATCCCGGTTAGCGAAGGCTGTCCCATCACCGCCATGAACTTATCTTCGTTGACCAGGCGAAACTCAAATGACTCCGTGCGCTCTTGTTCCAATTTGCCGCCCATCATCGCGATGATGGCATCGGCTTTTAACATTCCGCTCGCACGGCAAGACACATACATCGGCATTACGGCGATCAGCGCGAACCAGAGCCAGCGAACGCGCACGATTTCGGAAATGAATAGCGTTCCAATTCCGGCGATACCCAGGCCGATCGCTCCAATCGATTTGCACATAAAAGCCGTGACGGTTAACACAAGCAACAATGGAATGGTCAATCGGTTTAGAATTGGTGGCATTTCCGGGGTCGGCCAGACGTTGGCTCGCCATAACCAAAACAAGCTCACAACTCCGAGAGACATGAACATCGCGACTGCCAAACCGTGCTGCATGAATACCATCGGCCGGTAGCCGCCGAAGCGCAGGACTTGCGAAAATGAATGTTGCTGAAACCCGTAAACCAGGTTGTGCAATTGCGGCGCGATCCGGTTTTCCAGCAGACACAATGGAACGTAGGCAAGCGCCGCAATCACCAGCGCGATGCAAACGCGCCGGCACCCTTGGGCATCGCTGAGATACAGCCGGCCAATGAAGTACGGCACGGTCCATTGCAACATCGAGAAGCGCAGCGCGGAGAAAGCGTCTTTACCTGATTGGTCGGCCAGTAGGCAAGCGATGGCGGGGAACACGCCGACGATGATTGGGGGCAAATCCCAAATAGTCCAACGAACATTCCCCAACGAACCACGATCCATGATCAGCCAACCGAGCAACAGGCCATAGCTAATCGAGTTGATCTTGGTAAAGTCGAATGGCGGAAAGCGGATCGGCAGAGCGTTGTTTGGTGGAATCGGTGACCATTGCACCTCGGGTAGAAACAAAGTGCCGACAAGACACGCGACAATCACCGCCACTGGCCGCGAAAAGCGCATGAATAATAGAACCGTAACGCCGATCCACGCGATCACGATATAGGGCACAAGTGCGAACACGTGGTCACCCGTTGCCTTGGACGACCGCCAGAGTCTGCCGACCCTGGCGCGGCCACCAGAACGCCAACACGATGGCCCACACTACCGTGACAATTGTCGCTTCGGCGATACATCGGACGCCGAAGCGAATCAGCCGGCTACCCGAGCATTCGAGGTATGGTCCTGAGACGACCGCAATCAGCGCCGACGCGGTGATCACCAAAGTCATCAGCAGATCCAAACGGAGTACGGGCAGCCGTTGCCTGGCGAGGGCGGATGCCAGCACGACGTAGCGGGTCGCTTCGGCCGCAGTGTAACCCGCGATGACACCGGCCATCCCCCAATAGTAATGACCCAGAATCAGGAGTGGCAATAATAACGCCAGCTTGGCCCCCTGACCGATTGCCAGTTGTCGGGTGCGGCTCTGCGCCAACAATGCCACTTCGCTTGATGTTTGCAGAATCGTAAACCAGGCGGCAATGCCAAGCCAGCGAACGTAGTCGCCTGCAACTCTGTACTCTTCGGGGAAAACCGCCCAGACAAACGTTGGCCCAGCCGCGATGGTGCCGGCTATCAGGTAAGCGGCAAACCCGGTCATGGCCGAGTGGAGCCGTGAAAACAACTCCACCATGGAAACGCCGGCCCGCAACAAGTTGCCGTACAACGGGAACAGAAACTGCTGGCCCAACCGGGCGATCAGCAATGTCGGCAATCGCGCCAGTTGGGCGGCAATGTTGTATTCGGCCAGCGTTTCCTGACTGATCTTGCCGACATAGAGTCGGTCGAGGTTGTTCGCAAAAAACGTCAGCGCGGTGCTGATGAAGATCCAGCCGCCGAAGTTCATGAGTTCTTTGCCAGCAGTTTTGTCCCAGGCAAACGTGTTGCGGACACCGCGAATCAATGTAAAGCTCAGCGCCATATCCAGCAGTGCGATGAAGACCGTGCCGACGGCAAAGCCGAACATCTGCTGTTTGCCGAGATTCGGTCCGGAATCGGCGTTCCAACGCAGGAGCAATAGCCATAGGACGATCACACTGATGCCGGCCGCTTGGGAGCCGATTTCACGAATCACGAGAGGACCAAGCCACAAGCGCCGGCTCATGGTGAGGTTGGCCGTTGACGCAAAGCCATCGCATACGGCCGTAAGCCCAACGAACGGAATCAGCCAATACATTTCGACCTGGCCGTAAAACCAGCCGAGCGGCCAGGCGATCATCGTTGCAACGAGCAGCAAGACAAACCCGCGAATGACTTGGACGGTCCACGCGGTGTTGAGAAAGCGAGGTTCGTCGCCGCGCGGGCTGTTGACAACGCATTGCCGGACGCCGAGATCGGAGAACATGTGCAACCCCTGAATGCAGAGGTTGACAGTGGTCATCACGCCGAAGACATATTTCTCGACGAGCCGCGTCCACAACAAGTTGCTGGCGAAGCGCAATACCTGCATCACGCCGAACCCGACAATCGTCCACACGGCACTGCCAACAATGGGCGTGCCGGCATTCTGTGGCGGCAATGGTGCGGCCGGTTCGTCGGCAACATATGTCGTCGCTTCCGCGGCGATTAGTTCGGCACTGGTGGATGGGCGGCTCGAAGGGTCGTTCATTCGACCCCCGGCGAGTCGAGTTGTTTCACGACCCGGGCCGGCGCGCCGACGGCAACCGAGTGCGGCGGCACATCGTGTAAAACGACGGAGTTGGCACCAATGACGCTGCCGCGGCCAACGGTCACGTCGCCCAACACGCACACGCCACAGCCAATGTCCACATCGGACTCAATGGTCGGGATGGCCCGGTTGTCATCGCGGTGGGCGACGCCAAATGTGGTGTTATGGCGAATATGGACATCGTCACCAATGGATCGTGCGTGCAAGACCATGCCGCTGTGATGCCAGATGCGCACTCGACGACCGAGTTTCGTGGTGTATGGCAGCGTGATGCCGCAGGTCCATTCCACGCATTTGTAGAGGCAATTGTACATAAGCGAGAATGGCGCTCGAAACAGCTTGAAGCGAATGCCCATGCGCCAGTTGCCGAAGCGATGCACGGCAACGGCCCAGAAACCCTGTTCAAACAGGCTGCCATCATGCGTCCGCAAATCTTCGCGGACGAGCGCCCATACTCCGATGCCGGGCGGGTTGCCGTTGCTATCGCCGATCCAGAGCGGCGGCGGCTCACGGCTTGGTGCGGCGACGCTCATGCGGTCGCCCTCCGCTGTCGGCCAAAGTTGAAACGCAAAAAGTCGCCGAGCAGACCCGGTGGATCGGTATCGGGTTTGCGTTGCAACCAACGGCGGACGCGCCAGAGTGCATGGCTGCATGCCCAAGCCGCGTCCGCGAGCCGGCAGTACATCGCTCCGTGATTGTTGCGAAAATAGCGCCGGCGACTTGCGAACCAATAGCTAGGCACTCGCCGCGGCTCACGCTTCATGTCAGTCACGCCGGTGCTTTGACCCACGAGATGCACAACACGGCTCGACGGCACATACCAGCACGACCACCCAGCGCGCCTGGCCTTGCGGCAATAATCCACTTCCTCGAAATACAGAAAGTAGCCTTCATCCATCAGGCCGACTTGTTCGATGACTTCGCGGCGAACAATCATGCTGGCCCCGGCGACCCAATCGGTGAGATGAGCCATGTCGCGCACTGGGGGCGCGACGACGCTTCGACTCAACAATCGTGTGGCGACGCCAAGCCGCAGACCAGCCTCCACTTCACCGAATACACTGGGAAAACGGAATGCCGAGCGCTGTGGCGTGCCGTCCGAGTCTTCGAGTCGGCTGCCCGCGATGCCCACATGCGGATTCGCATTCATGAAGTGGACCAGTTCACGGACGGCACCCGGCCGAACCACTGTGTCCGGATTCAAAAGAAGAAAATAGTCTGGCGTGCCGATGTTAGTTTGCAAATAGCGGATGCCGGAGTTGTTACCGGCAGCGTACCCGGCGTTGTGATCCAGCGGCAGCACACTGCACCAATCGGCCCAGCCATAGTCGGCGATTACGGCATCAAGGTGAGCAACCGAATCATCAGCGGATGCGTTGTCAACGACAATGACGGCTCCGCTGCGTTCCGGCGCAAGCGAGCGCAGGCACTCGGCCGCAAGGTCGGCCGTGCGGTAGTTAACAATGACCGTCGCTACGCTCAATGGGGCTCCCGTACAGGTGATTCCTCAAATGTACTATTATTCAGGGCAGGGCGGACGCGGCCCAGCGGCTCCGGAGGCGGTCAGTGTCGGCTAATTCGACTGATACAACTGGCGCAACTGCCGTTTCGGCACGCACTTGGGTCTGGGGTGTGCCATTTTCACGCTTCACGTTCGCGGATGCCATCGCCGAAATCGACCGGCTTATCGTTGCGGGCAAACCCAGTTTTGCCATCACCGCCAACTTGCATTATGCCATGTTGAGTGCCGGCGACGACCGGTTGCAACGACACAACGATCGAGCGGCAATGATATTGGCCGATGGTATGCCGATCGTCTGGGCGTCACAATGGCGCGAACAGCCGTTGCCGGAACGGGTCACTGGATCGGATCTGGTTCCGATGCTATGCGAACGAGCTGCCAAAAAAGGCTACGGAGTCTATTTTCTCGGAGCCGCACCGGGCGTCGCCGACAAGGCACGTGTCGAGCTGTGCCAGCGTTTTCCAGAATTGCGCGTCGTGGGTGTTCATGCTCCACCGTTTCGCACTCTCAGTCCTGTTGAGGAACAGGCGATGCTTGACGGCATTCGCACTGCAAGACCGGATATCCTTTTCGCCGCCTTCGGCCAACCCAAGGGCGAGTACTGGGTCGCCGACAACTATGAGCGCCTCGGCGTACCGATGGTCATGCAGATCGGCGCGACATTGGATTTCATTGGCGGCCGCGTCAAGCGTGCTCCCCGTTGGATGCAGCGCATCGGTTGCGAATGGTTGTATCGCTTCGGCACCGATCCTATGCGGCTCGGCGGGCGTTACATGGCCAATGCGTGGTTTGCATTGAAGATGTTAATGCGAGACTTGTTGACACGGCGCAAGAATCGGCGATAACTCTGCTACGGTGCCGGCCGCTTCGGCACGTCTCGATTCGACGGTGTCTTACCGTTGAGCCATTGACTCATGCGGGCCTTCAATAGAGCTGACTCGTCGCCGGCGGGCGGCGTCACATCGGTGCCGTCGGCCCACACGGGTTCCGGCACCTGCGTACGCAGAACCGGCTGCGGTTGGCTGGCACGGGCACGAGCACGGTCGTAGGCCGCCAGCATCAGAAAGAGCACGCCGCATGGCAGTATGAAGCCGAGACCCGTCAGCATTTTGCGGTTGGAAACATTGGCATATGCCGGTGCGGTCGCGGGTTTGATGACGGAGAACTCGGGATTATCCGGGCCAAGCAATTGCGGCCGTAGACGCCGCCATTCCTCATCGCTGGGGTCAATGTCAAAGACGCTGACGCCACTGGCACTGGCCGCTTCGATTTTGGCATCGAGCAGTTTCACGTCCTGCGCGGCCACGGTCCGCAATGTATCCAGCCGGACGATTTCCGAATCGGCGTATTCGATTGGCACGCGGCGATATTTCTCTTCCGTGCGTCGAAGTTCCTCTTCGTCCAATTTCATCTGTTTCAGGCCGCTTTCGTACTCCATTTTCGCCGCCTCCAAGTCACGGCCCGTCGTCGCGCCCTTCGACAGATCAAACTCCGCGATCTTAACTTTGGAGCGCTTGTCGTCGAGCGAGATTTGCGCTTTCTTGATGTCCTTCTTCTGGCGTTCAATGTCGTCCTGCAGGCTCCTGCGGCGTTGAGCATGGAAACTATCCACCTCGGCGTTCTCCAATTGTGCGATCGGTACGTTGGCACGTACACGGGATCGATACTCCTCGCATGTCTTTTCAAGTCGCTTAATCGAACCGGCGGCGTCGGCTATCTTCTGTTTCAGCGCTGCGCTCGCGAGAGTCAAAACGGAATTGCGGCGAATTTCATTGGTGTATTCGATGTGCCGTTCCATCAGGCGGTTGACCAATTGCATGCCGAATTCCTTGTCGGCGGCGTCGTACTTGAGTTCGATCTGGTCGGCCATGCGCGGCGTGTCTACCTTCACTTCTTTTTGCAGGTAGCGAATGGGATTGTCGCGCGGTAGGCGGTCTGCAAACTCGACGGCAATCGGCTTCAATAACGCCTCATTGGCAAACAAATCAGCGTAAGACGACAGCGACATCGAATCGTATTGCGGCTTGCCCGTCTCGGGTTTTTGCACCATGAAACGCAGCCGGCCTTCGATGGTCCAATAGTTGGTCTTGAAATAGGTGCCGACGAAGAAGCCCGATGCCGCACAAAAAGCAAGTGTCACGATGGTGAGGACGACATTCCGCCGCGCGATACCGCCGACGTCGAGATACCACGGCACCGCCCGCGGAGCCGAGACGACGACGGGAAAGTAGCCCGGCTGGTTGGCTGGGACTGGCGGCTGCGAATGGCCAAGCGGCACCGGCAAATACTCCACGACCGGATTGCCCGGTTTGACGAGTTCGGCCATCCAAACATCCTCGGAAAAAGGCGGGATTGCCGTCGCATGCGACGAAATCCAGGGGATGCCGGGGCCGTTGTCCGAACCCCGTTATCTTGACAATCTTAGGTCGCGTTTACAAGTGCGGCGCAGCCGGGCAGGGACGAACAGGCTCGTATCCTTGACACAACGGCATAAAAAACCAAAGCTGGAGTGCCGAACCCGGTGCCAACCGACTCGTTGCGCCCTGAGGTTCGTCGCCAGGACTCCACCCAACCCGATCCTCGGGCGGAGACGCATGACAGTCGTCAAGCAGGAATCCGCGGGGCATGCGATCCCTTTCTTTGTGCCGCCGGCCGGGCGACCGGTTGCTGCATCGGAAGCGGATGTCGAGCGCGTGCGTCAAAGTGTCGGCACCAGGGAAGCCAGCGAAGCGCTGCATCGCATTGCCGGTTCGATACCATTCAGCAAGCGCGTCATGGATCTGATTGGCGCTACAATTATTACCATCATGCTGGCGCCACTGTTGGCGGTGGTCGCCGCCTGTATCAAGTTCACGGACGGCGGCCCAATTCTCTTTTGGCAACGCCGCGTCGGCATTCATGGGCGCGAGTTCTGGTTTCCAAAGTTTCGTTCGATGATGGTCAATGCCGACCGGCTAGTGCGGATGCTAACGGCACGGAACCAACATGTGCAGCCCGAACCTGAAACGAATAAACAAGACGTGACCTTCAAGATGAAGGACGACCCGCGCATCACATGGATTGGCCGAATCATCCGCAAACTCTCCATCGACGAGATGCCGCAGCTATGGTGTGTGCTCAAAGGCGACATGTCACTCGTGGGGCCGCGCCCGCCGCTGCCGCGCGAAGTGGCACGTTACACGCCGGCCGATCGTCGCCGCCTTGAAGTGACGCCGGGGTTGACCTGCATCTGGCAAGTTAGCGGCCGGGGCGACATACCGTTTCCGCAACAGGTGGCGATGGACGTGGATTACATCGAACGCCAGAGCCTTTGGCTGGATATCAAACTTCTGTTCCTCACGATCCCGGCCGTCTTGTTCGGCAAAGGGGCGTACTGAGCGACGCCAACACATGTTCAATCGCTCGCGCTACTTGTGGATTTTGTTGCTAGCGCTGGTCGCGGGATGTTCCGCACCGCCTGACGTGTCATCGCAGCAAGCGAAAGTCCGGCAACTCGGCGTCAACCTGAATAACGTCGTCGATTGGTCGAGTGAATGGCCGTTTGTCGACGTTTATAAGACATCGCGGCCGTGGATGGAGAAAGGACCGGGGCCTTTCACATACGACGAAGCCGGCAATCCGCTGTTGCGACCAGGTCAAAGCGTTGAAACACTGATCTTTCGCGATCTGGACGGCCATTACCCGGCCGGCGATTACGTCGCCACCTACGAAGGCAGCGGCGAGGTGGAGATCAACCAATTCGACGTCGAGCAAGTCATCAGCGCGAAACCGGGTCGTATCGTCGTGCGTGTGAAGCCCGGCAACGGCGGCATCCTGATCAAGATCCTGAATAGTGCGCCGCGCGATCCCGTTCGCAATCTGCATGTGTGGGCACCGGGATTTGAGAACGCCAAGTCACCGTTTCATCCCGTATTCTGCGAACGATTGCAACCTTTCCGCGTCGTACGGTTCATGGATTGGCAGCGCACCAATGGCAGCCCGCTGGCTGATTGGTCACAGCGACCCAAGCCCAGCGATGCTCGCTTCAGCACGGACCTCGGGGTGCCGCTCGAAGTCATGATCGACCTGGCGAATGCGCAAAAAGTGCATCCGTGGTTCTGCATTCCGCATCAAGCCGACGACGAGTTCGTTCGAACTTTTGCCGCGACCGTGAAGGATCGGCTCGATCCGGCCCTCAAAGCGCACGTCGAATACTCCAATGAAGTTTGGAATTGGGGCTTCGCACAGACCAAGTATGCCGAGCAACGCGGAAAGAAACTCGGACTCGAAGGTGCTCCGCATCTGCGTTACTACGCCAGGCGCTCCGTCGAGGTGTTCGACATCTTCACCGAGGTGTTCGGCGGCAACGAACGGCTGGTCCGAGTCCTCAGCGGCCAATTCGCCAATCCGCGTGACTGCGAGTTCGTCCTGACAAGTGACGATGCTTATCGGAAGGCCGACGCTTTCGGTGTCGGTGCGTACTTCGGCTACGAATTCGGCGCGCCGAAGAATGTCGAGGCGACATTGAAACTTTCGGCCGAGGAGATCCTTCAGCGCTGCGGTCAGGAGATTGACGGCACGCATCGGGAACTTATTCGCCGTCATGGGGCATTGGCAAAGAAATACAAACTCCAGTTGGTCGCTTATGAAGGCGGCCAGCACCTTGTTGGCCACGGCGGCGCTGAGAACAACAAGCCGCTCGAGGATTTATTAATCGCCTGCAATCGACATGCAAAGATGGCGTGGCTGTACCGACAACAAGTCACGCACTGGTTTGCGGAGGGCGGCAGCACGTTTCTCGCTTTTGGCCATGTTGGGCATCCGAGCAAGTGGGGCTCGTGGGGTCTGCTCGAATTTCAGAATCAAGACATTCAGCAAGCGCCCAAGTACCGTGCACTTTCCGAAATGGCCGGGGAGTTAACAGGAAAATGACCGGCAACCCGCCAGGAATGGTCGGCGTAGTCGTCATTGGCCGCAACGAAGGCGAGCGGCTGGTCCAATGTCTCAAATCGGTTGTCGACATGCATCGAGTCGTTGTGTATGTCGATTCCGGTTCCACAGACGGCAGCCCGGCCACGGCATGCTCGCTTGGAGTCATCGTCGTCGATTTGGATTTAGCCATCCCGTTCACGGCTGCCAGGGCACGCAATGCCGGATGGCATAAACTCGAGGAACTTTCCCCGACCACAAGGTTCGTACAGTTCGTCGATGGCGACTGCGTTGTCGATGGCGAGTGGATGGACGTGGCTAGCCAGACCATGAAGCAACACCATGATGTCGTGGTGGTATGTGGCCGACGACGCGAGCGCTTTCCCGAAGCCAGCGTTTACAATCGCCTGTGCGACATGGAATGGGATACCCCGGTCGGCCCCGCTGACACTTGTGGCGGCGATGCGCTGATGCGACTTTCAGCATTGCAAGCCGTCAGCGGCTTTCGCGACGAGATGATCGCCGGCGAAGAACCGGAGCTGTGCCTGCGACTGCGGAACAACGGCGGCGTCGTCCTCCGTATCGACCATGAAATGACCCGGCACGACGCGGCCATGACGACGTTCGGCCAGTGGTGGACTCGCGCTATCCGTGCCGGGCACGCATACGGTGAGGGCGCTCACCTGACAATCACGGACTCAGCCGGATTGTGGCATCACGAAGTGGTCAGCACGCTGCTCTGGGCAGTCGCGATCCCGCTGATCGCCATCGCAAGTGCACGCTGGACGTATGGCTTGAGCCTGTTACTGTTTCTCGCATACCCTGCATTGTGGTTGCGAATCGCCCTTCGCTCGCGGCATCGATGGCCGGGCCGCGACGCACGCATCTACGCCACGTTTTGTGTCATCGCGAAGTTCGCACACGCGGTCGGATGGTGGCGTTTCCATCGCAATCGTCTATTTGGTCGCCGCAGCCGGCTCATCGAATACAAACAATCCGCACCGGTGGTGAGTCAACCATCATGACCATCGCCTACCTGGTCAACCAATACCCCCACGTCAGCCACACGTTCATCCGCCGCGAAATC
>JANNLP010000720.1:0-2080 GCA_031396905.1 Gemmataceae bacterium | reverse complement strand
GCGGCCGGCCCGTTCCCGACGGCGTCCGCGGCGACAAGGTCCGTGTCACCAATCTTTGCAACTTTACGCAGCCGGTGATTCGCTATGAAATCGACGACGTGGTTACGATGAGCGACACACCCTGCCCGTGCGGCAATCCCCTGCCGCTGATCCGCACCGTCGCCGGCCGGTACAACGATCACCTGTGGATCGAAGTCGCCGGCCGACCACAACAACTACCGACGTTCTTCTTCACCGTGGCATTCCATCCCATCTTCGAATTGGCCGAGTTCCAAGTCACTCTGGTCGGCCGCAACCAATTCGAGATCCAAGCCATCGGCCTCCCCGGCCGCGGCCTCACCGCCCAGCGCATTCAAGACGCCCTCGACCAACAAGCCATCCGCGAAGGCCTCCACGACACATTGCAATTCTCCGTACGCTTAGTGAACGCCATCCCACCCGACTCCCGCACTGGCAAACTCAGGCGCTACGTTTCTAAAGTGGGCGTACCGGAACGCCGACCCGAACCGGTCTTGGTGGGTTGATTATCTCGCCTTTTTGAACAGTGCGCTCACGCATTCCACGCCGTCACGACCATTTCGTCGTTCTCGCGGATCAGCGGCCGGCGGTCGAAGCCGCCATAAATATCCCAGCGGGCAAAGCCGGCGACGCGCAGCAACAGCGCCATTTCCTGCTTGTAGATGTACCGGGAACTGCATTCGGAACGATGAACGGTTTGCACGCTGCCATCGGCGGCCAGCAACTCCAGTTCGTTGATTGAGTGCTGCGTCTGCGCAACGCGGTCGAACGTGCGCGTGTCGTACATGCGCATCGGTAAACCGGTTTGGGGATGCGGCACTTCCCCCTCCAGCACCCGCGTGCTCGGTGGCGTGCCAACAATCTGCTGCGACGGAAAAAAAGTATCAAACGTCAGTTGGCCGCCGGGCAGAAGGTGTTTGTGGCAAAGTTGCAGACAACGGATTTGTGTCTCTTGCGTCATGTTGTGAATAAACGCGTTGAACGGAATCATGATGAGGCGATACCGCCGCGACAGGGAAAAGTCGCTCATGTCGGCCTGATACAGTCGCGGCGACAAACCAAATTCGGTCGCCTTCAAGCGCAGCCGCTTCAACATCGCCTCGAATAAGTCCAACCCGTCGATATCAACTCCCGCTTGCAGGCAAGGCAACAGAATCCGCCCCGTGCCGCAAGCGATATCCAGCACCGGCCCCTGCGCCTCGCGCGCCAGCGCGACATAAAAATCATGTCCGTACGAAATGCTCCCGACCATCAAGTCGTAAACATCGCCGTCATCAAAGATGGACGGCAGCCCGTCCGCTGGAGTTTCGTTCACAAGTATTCCCTGCTGGTTGAATGCGTCCCGCTCAACGCCGATACCATGCCCGGCCCAAAGCGACAGTTGAATGCGTTAAGAGGTTCACCAAATCGCAATTCTATTCGCGGGTCTTCGACCCAGCGACCAGACCACAGCGACACTGCAGTTGCCGGCTCTTCACGGCGGAACGGGCGAAGTCATCCAACTCGTTCCGGCATTGGTATTAAGCCCCGAAGGGGGCGACATCCCTAAGCCCAGGGCAGTGCGAAGCGCCGTCGTGAGTACCGATAACAACCTTTGCCAAGACCTGAAAGGTGGACACCGTCCGAACTAGTTCCGGCATTGGTCTGAAGCCCCGAAGGGGGCGACATCTCGAAGCGCAGCGCCGCCCTGGGTAGCGACACCATTTGTCGCCTAGCCCTGAAAGGGCAACACAATTAAGTCGTTGTGTACAGTTTACCGCCCAGAATCGTCATTGGAATCAGAAGCAATGTAAAGATGACGTGATACCAAATGGGAACATACGGCCAGGACATGACCGCCTTCAGCACCCCTAAGGCCAGGAGCAGAAAGCCGAGGACTAGCGGCGCGCGGGTGTTTTCACCCGCGATCAGCGCGGCCTGATATCCGGCCATCACCGTACCGGTGGTCGGAACGGACATCTGTGGATTTCCGCGCGAAGCCGTGCTGTCCTTCACCTGTTCCCAGGTCCAGATGGACGGCTGCCGCTTGAAGTCGGTGAACCACTCGCACGCGGTAAGCATG
>JANNLP010000655.1:0-9399 GCA_031396905.1 Gemmataceae bacterium | reverse complement strand
TGCCTTGAAGAGGATTGGCTCTTCGAGGCGATCAGCGAAACTTACGTACCGCTTCTCGAGATGATGGAAGGGCTGGAGCGAGACCGGGTTGAATGGAAGCTGACAATTTCCGTCTCGCCGACACTTGCGGCAATGCTCGCCAACTCGCTGACCATTCACAAAACTAGCTTGTACTGGTCTGTCGCTGTCAAACAGATCGTGAAGTGGTTTCCGGGAATTAGTCGGCACACCGACGACACACATGTCCGCACGACTTCCAACAACCAGTCGACCAGCACTATTGCCCAGGCCAAGCGCCTCAGCCGCTTGCGATGTGATCATCGCAAGCAACGACTCGACATTGTCGTAATTCGGGTAGATGAATCGCGCCTCGTTAAGGACCGACAAATCGGGATTGGATGCCATAGAGTCGGTGCCAAGCACCACTCGAATACCGCGCGCGAGAAATTCTCGAAACGGATGTGGCGGATGCCCGAATGCAGCGTGCGTGCGGGGGCAGTAAACGACAGTTGCGTCTGCTGGCATAGGCACGTCGGGCGGCAAATAATTGCAGTGGATCAGCAAGACCGGTCCACGACGCTGACTGAGCTTGGTCATGATGGCAGCGATGGATGGTGCCAACCCAGTATCGTCCCACGCATTGATATTTTCAAGGAACCGGCGAAATCGGCCGTCGTGTGAATCCAATAAAGTCAGTTCCTCCGGCGTTTCTGCCATGTGAATGGCCAGCGGCTTATCATGCGGCAATTTGTCCAAACCGGTGAAACGGAAGCTGTACGGCGCGTGAGGGCTGACACCGGCGGAAATAAACCCCGCCGCTCGCCACGATGCCAGCGCTGCTGCGCAGCGATCCTCGCTCAAGCCGATCAGCTCCTGGAATGCGACGGCTTGAAGTGGGCCGTAGTCATATGGGGCAATGGCGATGTCACCGACCAGTGTCGTTCCGGCGGCAAGGCATTGAGCGACGCCGGCGCGAACGTCAAATCGAACTTCCGACGGCAAACGGGATTGGCGATATGAGATGACGGCATGCAGCCATGAACAAAAATCACTTTGCGGCGGCGTGCGATCGATAGCCCCGGTCAAATCCAGATGTGTATGTGCATTGACCAACCCTGGCACCAGAATCGCGTCATCGAAGCGATGATCGACGGGCCGGCCATCGTTTTCGCCTACGAAAGTGATTAGTCCATCCACGAACGAGACGATGCCGTCAGCAACCGGCGAAGTACAGACCGGGGCCACCCAGCGGGCCGAGATGGTTTGCTCGGTCGGCATGATTGCCTAACATTTAATTGGCTTCAACCGGAGCGGCGCGTATTCCTTCAGCGACTCGACGTCATCGCCATCAATGTCCAGATAGTAAATGTTTTTGAGCAAGCCGCGCACGATGCGGCGCAGTCGTGGACCTGTGAACTCCTCCACGGTGTCATCGACTGGCTTTAAGAAGAACTCCAGCGGGACATCGCCCGCTCGTGGCGTCAGGTAGTTCGGCGACGTGAACTGAATACCCTCAACCCATCGGCCGCCAATTCTATTGAACAGTTTCAAGCGGCTTTCCCAATTCGCGCGAACCTCAGGCCCATCCGACGGGCTGGGTGGCTTGCTATCCCACATCAGGCACGGCATCGACCGGCCCATCGCATATGCCGTCTTGCGCATTCGGCGAATCAAGCTACGATAAAGCGATGCGCCGACGCCGCGGCCACGCGCTCGCGGGTCTACGGCGACATACGACAAATAGCCCCCGAAGCGCGGCTGATAGGTGCCAGTCACGAAGCCCATCAGCGGACCACGCCGGTCGCCGATTTCGCGCCTGGCGACGATGAGATGTGATCGCCGTTGGAGTGACGGCATCGGATGCACGAAGCTCGCGAGCCAATCCCACGGGATGCGCTCGGAAGCACCGAGCGTTTGCTCATATAGCGAGCGTACGCTATCGAGAATCAGGTCGTCAGCACGCACGACTTCACGAAAGCCGATCGTTGCAGTTCGCATGGTACACCGGGGTGGCCTTTGGCTACTCCCGGGCAGGGAGACCAACGCCGACACCATTCTAACAGTCCGACCAGTGCGTCGGCGATGTCGGGCGCACTGGGATTTCAAAGGCCCCATGTCGGAACGCCATGCCGGGCAGTGGTTTGGGAAATTGAGAAGTTGTTGCGAATATCGTTTCGTATCACCGTTACAATCGAACCATCTTCGCAAGCCGCTTCGGCCGTATCTATTGTCGCAGCAATGATTTGCAGCGACACTTACGTGTTTATTGGAATATAGGGCAGCGAGTTGTGTTTAGTAATCCTTTGCTACTGGAAACGGCGGATTCGTATCGTGACAGGGATTAACCACTGCCATGACAACAAGTTTCGTGAGCAATTGATGAGCGAAAAAGTCAACGTCTTGGTGATTGGGAAAGGTGGGCGTGAACACGCACTGATCTGGAAACTGGCCCAGTCGCCGCGAGCCGGCAAGCTATATTGTGCGCCGGGAAACGTCGGCACTGGCACAGACGGCGTCAATGTGCCGATCGAGGTGGACGAGTTCGATAAGTTGATTCGCTTTGCCGTCAAGGAGGATATCGGCCTCGTTGTGATTGGTCCCGAGGATCCGTTGGCCAATGGACTCGCGGACAAGATGCGTGAGGCGGGCCTTAAGGTCTTCGGCCCATCGCAGGCGGCAGCACAAATCGAAGCGAGCAAGGTATTCGCCAAGCGGTTGATGCGGCACACAGATGTGCCGACGGCCGAGTTCCAGATATTCGATCACCCGGCACAAGCGAAACAGTGGATCGAGACGCGCGACTACCCGCTCGTAGTCAAAGCGGATGGCCTGGCAGCCGGCAAGGGCGTCATTGTCTGTCAATCTGTTCAAGACGCTTTCGCGGCCGTGGACCGGATCATGGTGAAGGAAGAGTTCGGTCAGGCCGCGGGCCGGCAAATCATCGTCGAGAAACGACTTGAGGGATCGGAACTCAGCGTGCTTGCACTGGTGTGCGGCCGATCGATTGTCACTTTGCCGACAGCTCAGGACCACAAACGGCTTTACGACAACGACGCTGGCCCGAACACCGGCGGCATGGGCGCATATTGCCCCGCCAACATCGGCGACCGCAAGATGATGCAGGAAATCGAGGAACATGTCTTCGTTCCGACGATTCACGCGCTGCGCCGAGCGAAGACGCCGTTCCGTGGCGTGCTGTACGCCGGCCTAATGGCGACGAAACGTGGCGTTCAAGTGCTGGAGTTTAACTGCCGCTTCGGCGACCCGGAAACCCAGTGCATAATGATGCGTTTGCGAACCGACTTATTGAGCTTGCTCGAATCGGTAGCTGATGACCGCCTTGGCGAATTCGCCGAAGCTGGAATTGAATGGGACCCGCGCCCAGCAGTGACAGTGGTCCTTGCGAGCGGCGGGTACCCCGGCCCGTACCGCAAAGACCAGGTGATCGAAGGCATCGCCGAAGCCGATGTCATGCCGGACGTGAAAGTCTTCCACGGCGGCACCAAGACGCTCGATGGCCGCACCGTCACCGATGGTGGCCGAGTGCTAGGAGTTACCGCACTTGGAGATAACTTGACGAAAGCGCGGGAGAATGTTTATGCGGCAGTGGCGAAGATCAAATTCATCGGGATGACGTACCGGAAGGATATAGCCGCGAGGCCATCAACTTGATGGCCTCGGGATACGCTTCGCACTCCGCTTCAAACACGCGCGCAGCCAGCGTATCGGCGGTGTCATCGGGCAGAACGAGCACTTCTTTTTGCACTAGTATCGGCCCGCGGTCGTATTCATTGGTGGCAATGTGGACTGTGCAACCGCTGGTATTTTCGCCGGCAGCTAGAACGGCTTCATGGACATGATGGCCATACATGCCGTGTCCCCCAAACTTTGGCAGCAGGGCAGGGTGGATGTTCAACACTCGTCCAGCAAAGTCTTCGGGAATGGTTAACAGTTGCAAGAACCCGGCCAGACATACGAGATCAACTTTAGCCGCACGGACCAGGGCGAAGATTCGCTGGCTAAATTGCTCTCCCGTGTGTTCCTTTCTTGTGACGACATGAGTAGGAATGCCGGCTTGGAGAGCGCGCTCAAGTCCGATTGCATCAGACTTGTCGGAGATAACCAGCACGATCTTTGCTGGAATGTCGCGGTCGATCAGGTTTTGCAGTGATCGACCCGAACCGGAGAGTAGGACCGCGATGTGCAATGGTTTTCTCGCTACGCCGCAAGTGGCTACGTTATTGTAGAATCTCCGGATTGTCGAATTGCCGAAGGAGCAATGATGGCGCGGTTTGAGAAGGTGGAAACCCAGGTTGATTTCCCGGCGCAGGAGCGGGCGATGCTGGCGTTTTGGGAGCAGAACCAGATATTTGACAAGCTGCGCGAGAAGAACCGAGGCGGGCCACGCTGGTCGTTTCTTGATGGACCGATTACCGCAAACAATCCGATGGGCGTGCATCATGCGTGGGGCCGGACGTACAAGGATGCGTTCCAGCGTTATCATGCGATGCTTGGGCATCATCAGCGCTATCAGAATGGCTTTGATTGCCAGGGCTTGTGGGTGGAAGTTGAGGTCGAGAAGGAACTTGGCCTGAAAAGTAAGCGAGACATCGAGAATCTGGTCCCCGGCGACCGCGAAGCGAGCATCGCCAGGTTCGTGCGACTTTGCAAGGACCGCGTGAACAAGTATGCGAGGATGCAGACTGAGCAATCGGTACGTCTCGGCTATTGGATGGATTGGGACCGCAGCGACGCCGACTGGGCGAAAGACCCCGGCGAGCGCAAGTCGTATTTCACGATGTCGTCGGAAAACAACTACACAATTTGGGGCTTCCTCAAGAAATGCCATGAGCGCGGTTTGGTCTATCGTGGTTTCGACGCCATGCCGTGGTGCCCGCGGTGCGGTGTTGGCCTCAGCGAGATGGAAGTCAAGGAAGGCTACAAGCACGTCACGCACAAGTCGGTGTTCGTAAAGTTCCCGTTGCGCGACCGGCCAGGCGAGAACTTGTTGGTGTGGACGACGACGCCGTGGACGCTCAGCAGCAATGTCGGTGCGGCGGTGAATCCCGAGTTGACCTATCTGCAAGTTCGGCAGAAGGGAGAAGTTTACTATATCGGCAAAACAGCATTCACGGCCAGTCGTTCGGACGCCGAACAAGTTCAAGATGAAGTCGATGTTGATGTTGAGACAGATGTAACCACGGGTAAGAAAGGGCAGGGGACACCGCGGCTGAAAACGATTGAGCAATTGTTCAAGGAAAAAGGCAAGGAAGGCTTCGAGATCATCGGCGAAGTGGTCGGTGCGACGATGATCGGATGGACCTACGACGGACCCTTTGATGAGTTGCCGGCCCAGGCACATCCAGCGGGCTATCCGCAAGTTCTGTCCGAGACCGTGCGACGCCAAAAGTGGGCACCGGATCTATCGGCTAAGGAAGTTCACCGCGTCGTGGCATGGAAGGAAGTCGGGGCTACCACGGGTACCGGCATAGTTCACATCGCGCCCGGTTGCGGCAAAGAGGACTTCCATCTTGGCAAGGAACAGGGACTGCCGCCGATCGCGCCATTGGATGATGCAGGTGCGTTCTTGCCAGGTTTCGGTTGGCTGGAGGGCCTATCAGCCGTTGAAACAACGACTGCCGATCGCATTCTGGACGACTTGAAGCAAAAAAGCCGGCTGTTCGCTTCGGAACAGTACCCGCATAGTTATCCGCATTGTTGGCGCTGCAAGACGGAGTTGTTGTTTCGCCTCGTTGATGAGTGGTTCATCAACATGAGCTGGCGCGGCGAGATCATGGATGTCACGCGCCAAGTCAAGTTTCTGCCCGAATCCATCGGCGGTCAACCGCGTGAACTGAAGTGGCTTGAGCAGATGGGCGACTGGATGATCTCGAAGAAGCGCTTCTGGGGTCTCGCGCTTCCGATCTGGGTGTGCGACAGTTGCGACGCCTTTGACGTCATCGGCGGCCGCGATGAGTTACAAAAGCTTGCAGTCGACGGTTGGGACAAATTTGACGGCCAGACACCACATCGGCCGTTTGTCGATCAAATCAAGATCAAGTGCAGGACGTGTGGCGGTCAATCCAGCCGGATTCCTGACGTGGGCAACCCCTGGCTCGACGCGGGCATCGTGCCGTATTCGACGATGTACTACAACCGTGACCGGGCCGAGTGGGAGAAGTGGTTTCCGGCCGCGTTCATCACGGAGAGTTTTCCTGGCCAATTCCGCAACTGGTTTTACGCCATCCTGTCGATGAGCACGATGTTGGAGAACCGCCCGCCGTTTCAGACGCTGCTTGGCCATGCCCTCGTCCGCGACGAGCGCGGCGAGACGATGAGCAAGTCGAAGGGCAACTCCATCGAGTTCAATGAAGCCGCCGACAAGATGGGTGCGGATGTGATGCGCTGGCTCTACTGCCGGACCAATCCTGCTTCCAACATCAACTTCGGTTATGGACCCGCCGACGAGATTCGCGCTAAGTTCTTCATCAAGCTCTGGAACGTCTACGCCTTCTTCGTCAACTACGCCCGGCTTGATGGCTTCGATGCGAATGCCGCCTCCGTGCCAATGCCTGATCGTAGCGACCTCGACCGTTGGATTCTCTCAGACTTGCAGTTGCTCATCGATAAGTCGCGGGCATCGTTTGACGGCTTCGACATCATGTCGTTTTGCCTGGAAGTCGAGAACTTCGTCGATGATCGGTTGAGCAATTGGTACGTCCGCCGGAGCCGCAAACGCTTTTGGAGCAAGAACGCGGAGCTGAACGACGTTGGCCGACGTGACAAGTTGGCTGCCTATCAGACGCTCTACACCGTAATGACAACTCTGTGCCGGCTAATCGCGCCGGCGACGCCATTCGTTGCTGAAGCGATGTGGCAGAACCTTGACGCAACCGGCAAAAACTCAAGTGTGCATCTCACCGACTATCCGCAGGCCGATACGACGTTGATTGATCGTGAGTTGTCCGAGGATGTCGATGCACTTTTGCGCTTGGTGAATCTCGGCGGGGCGGCCCGTAATGCTGTGAAAATCAAAGTGCGGCAGCCGCTCGCGGAATTGTGCGTGACCGGTGGCGATGCCGAACGCCGGGCCATTGAGCGCTTCGCGGTGCAATTGTCAGAAGAACTCAACGTCAAGCGTGTCAGTTGGCACGACTCGGTGACCGGCCCGCTGCTCAAAGCGATTGCCAAACTCAACAAGAAGACTGCCGCCCCAAAGCTCAGCGCGAAGCTCAAGCAGGCTGAGGCTGAGTTGGCCACGATGGATGCGGCCAAATTGACGAGCGGCCCAATAGAGTTGGCGGGCATTGCGCTGGAAGCCGCCGATGTTGCAATCGAGTATGTCGCACCTGATGGTTTTTCCGGCATCGCCGACCGGGCGGTGCAAGTCGCACTGGATACACGGATCACGGAAGAGTTGAAACTGGAAGGCCTGGCCCGGGAGGTCATTCGCTTCGTGCAGGAAGCACGGAAGTCGGCCGGGCTGTCATTAGACGACCAAATCGCCCTATTCCTTGGCACCGAGTCGGCGGTCATGAACCAAGCCATTGCCGTGCATCGAGAGTTCATTGCTTCGGAATGCCAGGTTGGACAGTGGCTTGAGTCGGCACCGGTCGACGGCTATTCTGCCGTTGCAAAAGTTGATGGTGCGGCATTGACCATAAGTCTGCGTAAAATCGGTTAACTATGTGCTGTATCGGGGGTTAATCGGTAGCATGAGGTCACCAATATGAATCAACGACTGCAAGAGATTCGCACCAAAGTTCACGCTGGCGATCGGCTATCGTTCGACGATGGTCTCGCCCTCGAGAACGATGCCGACCTATTCTTCCTCGGTGAGTTGGCCAATCTCGTGAGGGAACGCAAGCACGGCAACAAGACTTATTTCAATGTCAACGAGCATCTGAATCCCACGAATGTGTGCGTCTACCGCTGCACGTTTTGTGCCTTTCGGGCAGACTTGAAGTCGGAGCGCGGCTATTTGATGAGTGACGAGCAGATATTGGAGCGTGCGGCGGAGACCGACCGCAAGGGTGCCACGGAGTTGCATATCGTTGGCGGGTTGCATCATCAGTTGCCGTTTGACTGGTATCTGCATGTCGTGAAGATCATTCATGACCGCTTCCCCCAGTTGCATCTGAAAGCGTACACGGCCGTGGAGTGGGATTGGTTTCAACGGCTGACGGGGCGTTCGACAAAAGACCTACTCGCCGCGTTCAAAGCGGCCGGACTTGGCAGTTTGCCAGGTGGCGGGGCCGAGATCTTTCACCCGGATGTTCGCGACAAGATTTGCGAACACAAAGCCGACACCGAGGCGTGGTTCCGCATTCACCGCGAGGCTCATGAACTCGGTCTGAAATCGAATGCAACGATGCTCTATGGTCACATCGAGAAGCCCGAGCACCGCATCGACCATCTCGTGCGGCTGCGAGAGTTACAGGACATTACCGGCGGATTCCAGACGTTTATTCCGCTGGCGTTTCACCCGGAGAACACGGGTTTGAGCCACATCATCAAGCCCAGCGGCATCATGGACTTGCGCATGGTGGCCATCGCGCGGCTCATGCTGGATAACTTCCCGCATATCAAGGCGTATTGGGTCATGCTTGGCGTGAAAACGGCGCAACTGGCCATGAATTACGGCGCAGACGATATCGATGGCACTGTGGTTCACGAAAAGATCTATCACGACGCCGGCTCGGAATCGCCGCAGGAGTTGACAGTCCCGGAATTGAAGCGATTGATTGTGGAAGCGGGCCGGGTGCCAGTCGAGCGCGATACCTTGTATCGGGAAGTCATTCGCGACGGCAAGAAATGGGAAGCCGGGCGGTCGATACAATTGGTGTAGTCGCGCAGGAAACCTGCGCGACTGCCGTTGATTTTTCTAGTGTTCGTACTGTGCGATGCGATTAACTGGCCCTTCGTAATCGTCGCACAATTCACCTGAGAGGCGGAAGTTCATCAGGAAAGCGTCTTCGCCCGAGTCCTCGTAATACTTGCGCATGACTTTGGTGGCCTGGAAGTCCACGGCTCGGAAGAACTGTTGTGCAACCAGGTTGGTTTCACGGACCGCCAGCGTGATTCTCGTGCGGCGATGACTTGATAGCTTGCCGATGAGCTTGACGATCATCTGTTTGCCGACGCCGATGCGGCGATAGTCCGGGTGAACGGCGAAGTTCATTACGTGCAGTTTGGATTTGTGCAATTCGTAGATCATGAAGCCGACGACGCGCTCTTCATGCTCAGCCACCATGCCGATGCAGTTGCGTTGGCGCAGGCAGCGGAGGAAGTCTTCTTCGGTCCATGAACAGTCGAAACTGTCCTGTTCGATCTGAAGGACTTCCGGCATGTCCCGCCGAATCATCCAGCGGATATGGACACGCAGCAGTTCCTTCTGTG
>JANNLP010000639.1:0-2084 GCA_031396905.1 Gemmataceae bacterium | reverse complement strand
CTTGACTTCAGAAGCGGTGAGGACTGCGACGATGGCAACACCTCAAACAATGACTCCTGCACTACCATCTGCCAAAGCGCGGTCTGCGGGGATAGCTTTGCCGAACCCGAGATCGACAATCGGGCCGACCTCGCCGGCTTTGAGTGTGAATATCACTGGCTCGACTTGAGCGGGTTGAATCTCGCCGCGCTTCTGACCAAGGCCCTCGCCGTTGCGCAAGCTGCTGTCGCCATGATCGAACTGCTTGGCGAGGGCGGCAAAGTCCTCGCCGGCACGGGCGCGCTGAGCGATGGTCTCGGTGTACCTGCGAGCATCCTCGTGATTGGCGAACCGGCTGGCATCCACAAACAGGTCGAGCCACTTCACGCGATCGGGCCGAGTGAATTCATTGGGATGTTCCTCATAGTATTCGCGCACCTGTTGCATGCTGATGCGCTGCACGGTCGGGAAAATAATGTTGCGGACATACTCCTGCATCATGAAGTTTCGTTCGGTTTGGCGGCGCAGGCCTTCGACACTTAAACCATTCTGTTGCAAGAACGCCTTGAACTGTACGTCATCCGTGGTTTTCGACGCTTTCTTTATTTCGCTAATGCGGCGGTCGGCCTCTTTGCCCGCCTCCATCCTGAGTTGAGCTTCCAGCTGGGGCCGCTTGATCTCCTTGATCTTTTGCATGGCTTCCTGCAGCACGAGTTCGCGCTCGACCAGGCGTTCGAGTTCCTTGCCGGCTAACTCTTGAAACACCTGGGCACGCCGGGCATCGGGTACCTGCATCAACTCACTGGCGCGCAGCACCAATGCTTCACGCAATTCCTCGTCCAAAATGGGCGCACCGTTGACATGAGCACGAATCTTAACCGCGACCTGACCGGCCGGTGCGGGCATGTTGGCGGTCGCCGATGTGAGCGTAACATTCGGGCCATCAGGAGTCTGCCCGCGCGTCTGTCCGGTCGAGGCCACCGGCATCGCCGGGACGAGCGAAGGCGCTTCGGCATGGACGTTCCGCGCGTCCGGCGCGGACGTTTCCCGCACTTTGCACGCGCGGTCACCCATGCAACCGACAAGACCAAACGCCATCAATACCGCGATTCTTCGACGGTTCATCCGTGAACCCCCTGGAGCGGCATCCTGCCGCAATCGGCAGCTATAGCAGACTGGGGATTTTACGCAAGGGAAAAAAGTACACATATTAGGAGTCATGTCGCCGTTGTGTCGCTGTGGGCGACCCGGTTATATCATGGACTATCCATGAAGAAGTACATCTACATCGCCGGTGGCTTGTTGCTTTTGGCACTGATTGCCTGGGGTTTACGAACGCAGCCTGTCGCCATTGATCTTGCGAAAGTCACTTCAGGTCCGATGCGTGTCACCGTGGATGAAGAAGGCAAGACGCGCATTCGGGAACGGTACACGGTGGTTGCGCCGCTCACGGGGCAGATGCGGCGAATCGAATTGAAGCCCGGTGACGCGGTGCGGCCCGGGCACACCATTCTCACCATCATTGAGGCGGCCGATCCGGCGTTGCTCGATGCTCGCACGGTCATTACCAGCAAGGCTCGGGTCAATTCCGCGAAGGCATCCAAAGATCATACGGGCCAGATGCTGAACCGGGCGAAAGTGGCGGTGGACTTCGCCGACTTGGAATACAACCGCACTAAGACCGCATTCGACAATCGCGGCTCCAGCGATCAGTCGCTCAAAGAAGCCGAGATGCTGCTGCGAACCAAGCAAGCGGAATTGAAGGCCGCCCAATTTTCCGAACAGATCGCGCAATTCGAATTGGAGCAGGCCGAGGCGGCGCTGATGCAAATCAGTCCCGGCAACTCGGCCGGCAGCGAGCCTTCGCGGATGCACGTGCCATCGCCGATCACCGGTTCGGTGCTGAACGTGTTCCGCGAGTCGGCCGGAATGGTGGCGGGCGGCACAGCCCTAATCGAACTCGGCGACCCGAAAGACCTGGAAGTGGTCGTGCAAGTTTTATCTCGCGACGCCGTGCAGATTCGTGTGGGCGCCGATGCCCATCTCGAACAGTGGGGCGGAGACAAGCCGTTGAATGCGCGCGTCCGCCGCGTGGAGCCGGCCGG
>JANNLP010000622.1:0-1632 GCA_031396905.1 Gemmataceae bacterium | reverse complement strand
AGCGCAGGCCGGAATATTCGGTGTGGAAGCCCGCGACCAGTTCGCTCTCGGCTTCAGCCAAGTCGAACGGCGCTCGTTTACAACTGGCGGTCCCACAGATGAAGAACACGAAGAAGGCGACAAAGGTGTATGGGTCGTTGAAGATGTACCAGTGCCAAATGAAGCCGGCCTGATTGTTGGCAATGGTGTTGAGATTCAAGCTTCCGGCCAGGATCACTGGCAACAGCACGCACATGGCTCGCGGCACTTCGTAGCTGACGACTTGGGCTGCCTCGCGGATGCCGCCGAACAACGACCACTTCGATCCCGAGCCATAACCTGAGAGAATCACGCCGAATACTTCACTCGACATGACGGCCAGCATGAAGAAGATGGCGACGTTGAGTTCCTGCGCCACAAGTCGATTGCCGAACGGCAGCGCGAGAAACGGCACGAAGGCACCGCAAAAGGCTACATAGGGTGCCATGCGAAACAAAAACGAGTCGGCATCAGCCGGGATGACGTCTTCTTTGACGAGGAGCTTCAAACCATCGGCAAGGGTTTGCAGCCAACCAAACTTACCGCCGACTCGGGTGGGGCCGAGCCGGTCCTGCATGCGGCCGGCAACCTTGCGTTCCATCCATATAAATATGAGCGCTGAGAGGGCAACGAAGGTGACCAACGCACTCGCCGCCACGACGGCGAGAAGCACGGTTTGCCAATGTTCAGTGACAAAATGCCACAACGAATCCACGCAACCGACCCTCGGCCCGGGGTTCTGGGAAGCCGCCAATTCAGGTAGGTTGACAGGTTATCGCCACAGGCATCGGACGGCAACGTGACGCATCCGTTGAAATCACTGAACCCGGCCATTCGCGCACGGCGAACGATTGCCAATCATGGGATGTCTGCTTCATATCGCTTTGGCAATGCCAACATCGACGACATTGTTGAAGTTGCGGGCCAGCGCGACTCAGAACTGGCCCGGTTGGAAGCGATCCTCTGGCTCGCCGATGAGCCGCTCACCGAGCGCAAACTCACGACCGCCGTCGGACTGACGGACGTTGCTGAAACGCGGCAACTGATTCAAGGACTCCGCGCATTGTTCGAAGCCGACCAATCCGCGTTTCAGATCGAAGAGCTGGCCGGTGGCTATCAATTGCTCACACGCCCTGAATACTACCCGTGGCTCGTGCGCTTGCGCCGTTCAACGCCTGACACGAAGTTGTCGCCGGCGTTGCTGGAGACGCTGGCCATCATCGCCTACCGGCAACCGATCATGCGCGCCGACCTGGAGAACATCCGCGGCGTCCATTGCGGCGATGCCGTGCGGGTGTTAATGGAACGCAAACTGGTGCAAATCACCGGCCGCCACGACTCGCTGGGCCGGCCAGTGCTGTATGGCACAACGAAGAAGTTCCTACAGACCTTCGGGTTGAAGGACTTGAGTGAGTTGCCGGCGGTAGATGGTGCCGCCAACCCGTAAAACGCCCAATGCACACTGTCTCATCCTTCGTTGGAACCCATAAACTGCCAGCGGTTGCACCGTTGACGGACTTCGGCAACCTCACATAGTAAAGATCATCGCCACGGAAGCGAATAACCGAACGCCCCACGGAGGTTCTCCGCCATGTCCACGGCCCCCGCGTCTGC
>JANNLP010000617.1:0-8060 GCA_031396905.1 Gemmataceae bacterium | reverse complement strand
GTCGGTCTACTGGGCGAGCCACCGCCGACTGAGTACTTTGCGAATTGGGACTTGGTGTATTGGCTCGGGCCAGAGCGGCAGGGAGTCTTCCGCATCGACTCGGAGTGGCTTGTAGTGCGGCTAGCGTTAGACGGCCGGGTCACTGAGGCGCGGCTGGTCACGGATTGAGCGAGGCCGGCCGAACAATCCGCTGCACCTGACCGGGGCAGGCGCGGCGTGTAGATTGAAATCAATCGGAACTTACATCGACAAGTGACTTACTGTCGTTCCTTCCGCTTCTGGCGGTTGTCAGTATTCAGGATTTGATTTATGGCTGATTCTTCTGAACCGGCACGTTTGGTGGCAAAAACGGCGAATCAGAAAGCGCCGTCATCCGCTGCTGAAACAACGTCACGAAACGCAGATAGCAAACAGAAACAAACTCGACCCGCTCGTTCGACTCGCGCAGCCAGCTCACGACCTAGTAATCCATTTCTGATACCGCTTCAACTCGTCAGTGGAGCTTACTTTCCGTTCTTGGGATGCATCGTCCTTGTATTGGCGGGGTTAGGATTGCTTCTCCTCAGTCAGTGGCAAGGTCGCTTCTCGATTATTCTGGGTTCGTTTCTGATTCTCACGGCTTTGCACATTGTGATCGGTTTGTTCGCCCTGTTTCAACGAGTGGACACAGAGGATGAGTTCGAAATCGAGTTGCCCAGCAAATGGCAGAAAGGACTGGAAAAATTAGTCGAGCGGGTCGCAACAGAACGAGGACTGGATTCGCCGGACATTATCCGATTGCACGCGCAATCAATGGCCCACATCTATGCGGATCAGGATCGGAATACTGTCCTGGTCATTGGCGGAACATTGATTGCGATGTTGCCGCAACAAGCGCTCGCGGGAATCATCGCCCACGAGTTAACGCATTGCACCGCTGGCGATGTGAGACGGTCTCGAATGTCCTCTCACTGGCGCCGAGTCATGATCAACCTGGAGATCAGGTTCCTCGTTCATAGCTGGGCCATGTGGAATCCGTTCGTTTGGTTGATTCGGCTCTACCACCACGTATACTTCCGGCTCTTTTTCGCCAGCATGCGTCGCGCCGAATTCCTGGCCGATTCGTACTACGCCGATCAAGTCGGCGAAGAGGCGACGGCGACAACGTTGGTGCTCATAAACGTCTTGGACAACATGCCTTGGGCAAACCTGCAGAACATGGCCGAGAGTATGTCGATGGCCAATTACCGCGTCGATCATTTCTTCGAGGAGCAAGTGAGGCGATTGCGGTCGGCAAGCACATCCGACTGGGAAAACGCCTTGCGAAAAGCGCTGCAGGAGGAACCGGAATGGTTCTCGACGCATCCGGTCCTCAAGGAGCGACTCAAGCCGCTCGGCGTGAAAGCGAAAAGCGTTTTGCCTTTGGCGATGAACATGACGGGCGAGCCGTCCACCGCGCTTTTCGCCAACTGGTCGGCCGTCGAGCAGCATCTGAGCAAACGGCTGCTTTCAATCGCACGAGTCCTGTATGGCGAACGCCGACAGGCTTTCGAAGACATCGCGGCCATCATGAGGACAGTTTAGGTAACTGGCCGCAACGAAAGTGGAAGGAGACCGATGGCCATCCTGACCCGATGTGACAATTGCGACAACCGAATGAACCTCAACGACAAGTATGCAGGGCGGTTGATCCGCTGTCTGCGCTGCAAGGAGAAAGTGCGAGTTCCGGACCATCCTCAACACGTTGAAGTCGTTGATAGTCGCCCGCCGCCACGTCGCCGAAGGAAACGGAAGCAAGCATCGAATTCCAATGCGCTGTGGATCGGAGTTGGGGCCGGCGCTGCGGTGATTATGATCGTTGTGGTGGTTGTTGCAATTGCCGTGAAAAAATCATCGAACAAGCTCGACAATTTCGCCGCCGGGTCGAACGAGGCTGTTAACCCAGCGACATTCCCCGAGCTCAGCCCTGCTAGCGTTTTGCAACCGAGCGTTATGTTTCAAAGTGCCGTCTTTAGCCCCGGCGCGATTCCAATGAAGGTTTGGTTTTACCGCCCTGCGCAGGCGACTGGCAAGTTGCCGCTGGTGCTCGTTCCGCCGGCCGGCAGCACACTGGTGTCCGGCATGGATCTCGGCGACGGTGACCGAGCCGAACATATTCCGTATGTGAAGGCCGGTTTTTCTGTCGGAGCGTTCGAGATCGATGGCGCCGTTCCGAAGACGCCGATCGTTTCCGACAAGGCGATCCTTCAAGGCGCGCGATCATTCCGCGACGCTCAAGCGGGCCTGAAAAATGCCAAGGCGGCGCTCGATTTTCTTTTGGCCAAAGCAAATGACATCGACGAGAAACGCATCTTCATCGCTGGCCACAGCTCCGCAGCCACGCTCGCGCTGCTGGTGGCCGAGCACGAGCCACGCATCAAGGGTTGCGCGGCCTATAGCGCCGTTACGGATGTCGATAAATGGCTCGGCAAGGCCATTCCGCGGCTCAATCGTGCCATTCCAGGTTACCGCGACTTTATTCGTTTCAGTTCGCCGAAAACCCATGTGGACAACCTGAAGTGCCCGGTGTTCCTCTTTCACGCGAGTGACGACACCAATGTACCGGTAACACAAACGACGGCGTTCGCGGAATTGCTCAAGAAAACAAATCCGGATGTCACGGTGGACACGTCCGCAACCGGCGACCATTATGATTCGATGATCAACGCCGGCATCCCGCGAGCCATCGCGTGGATGCAGAAGAGGTGAGCGAGAGACATCTCGAGTCGGCGTCGGTCGCGTCGTGTAGTCTGAAGTCAGCCGGACGATTGCCCCGGCAGGTGACTCTTAACGCTAGCCCGCGATCATGACAACAATTGAGCAAGCTCTGTTCCGTAATAGTACGGCCCACTGCATCTCAGCAATCGACATTGCAAACGATGTGATTGCAATTACGTTGCACCCCTGGGAGCGACCGGAACTAACTTCTCGTGCACGGTTCGAGGGAGTCAAAATCTTATCAGTTGACAATTCATATGCGGACACCGACGCGATGGAATTGCCGTGGGATATCATCGGCTTTGACTCTGACAAACTGAGTGACGATATGTGGCGATATTGCCTTCACACTGATGCAGTTGAGTATTGCTTCGAATCGAAATGGCCGGCAATAAGTAAGACGGGGTAATCACCCGCCGCACCTGACCGAGGCGGGCACGTTGTGTAGTTTGAAGTCAGCCGGACAATTGCCCGGGCAGGTGAGCTGTTTGGTTAGGCGGAATCTCACGTATGCGTAAATTCATCGGCCTTGTTTTGTGTTCAGTCGCGCCAGCGTCGGTCGCGCTTTTGATTCTTGAGGGGTACTTGTTGCGGTCCGGCGTCCTGAACAAGAAAGACATGCCGCCGTTCGTCGGCACCGAGACCGGCACGGTTTCAGAGTATCTCCTCAACGTCTGGCACTGGGATGGCATGCTCTTGCTGCTAACGTTTGCGGCACTGCCGTGCCTCATCATGGGCATGATTCTTTTGCTGAGTGGGAGAGTACGCACGGAGCATGAGAACGCCGCGGAACCAACCTCTGTAGTAGACTACCGCAAAGCCGGCGGCCGCTGAGAGGAGCCGTTTGGCCGTGAATTGAACACGCGAACCTGAATTAGCTGAGGAAGGTCTATGATTGGATAGACCGGCACTCCACGTAATCTAACACGCTAACCGAGCGTTCGGCCAACGAGCATGAAGAGACGTGAAATGAATTCCCTGGCGCATTCGCTTTGCGCCTACCTGTGCTCGCGCAACAACAACATCGCGGGTTATTGGGGCATTGGGATGCTCTGTGCAGTGTCAAAGAGGGAGAAAAAGCCGAAGTTCAGCTTCGAGATTTATCCTGGTGACTTACTCCGCATCTACAGCTACGAGGTCACGGAGTCGAAGATAGTTACAGACAAGCTGGTCAAGTTTAGTTTGGAGTCGATTGAGGGACGGCTTTCTTTTTTTGAAGATGGCCGGTATCCACATGGGGCCGAGAAGTGCACATGTGGTATCGCCATCGCGATCACGCAAGGAGGGCGCACCGGATTGAGCATGAGCCACGTTGAGTGCTGGCCACATGATCCGTCTCGCGAGCGGCGGCGCGCCACCACTTCGCTTTTGCATCGTTTGAGTAATGTCCTGAAATGACGAAAGCGCCGAGCCCATCGCTGCTGACCGCGGCGAGCACGTCGTGTAGTTTGAAGTCAGCCGGATGATGCCCCGGCAGATGTGCGTAACGTTCGGCTGGGGAAACGAGCGGACTGCGATTCTGCGTGTGGCGTTTCATGTGAAATCGAGAGTCTCGAGGAGGAGATCAAATGTCGATAGATAGGCTAAAGGCGAGCCGCATCATGTTGCTGGCCCTCTTCGGACTATCCGCGGCCGAAGTGGCCGGCCAGGAGTTCAAGTCGTCGGTCGTCGGCACGGACTTCGACTTCATTACTGAGGCGGACCCGTCCGCTTTCGTCAAGCTGACACCCAAGGGCCGGGGCATCCGCGAAATGCCGGACAAGCGGAACAGAGGGGGCGAACTCCGAAAGAACGCCTTTCTCTTTGAGGCGTCGTTCAGCGATGGGACCGCGACCGAGCTGCATCTCGATCCGGAGTTCGCAACACAAGAAGCGG
This sequence comes from Gemmataceae bacterium, assembly GCA_031396905.1. Classification (GTDB taxonomy): domain Bacteria; phylum Planctomycetota; class Planctomycetia; order Gemmatales; family Gemmataceae; genus JAIBBI01. The sequence goes on along the minus strand of JANNLP010000617.1, from coordinate 3,449 downwards.
CCACGCGGGAGGCAGAACGCTACACCGGGCCGTTGGGCAAGTTGCCGACAGCCTTGCGAAAAGGCGTCAAGCGATTGGTTGTCCACAAGGGCGGAGAGACCACGACGGCGACGAGCGACATCGGCCTGATCGTGCTATTTTCGGACAACGCCAGCAGACGCATCTCGACGCATGATCTGGAAGAGACCGTGTTTCATGAGTCGGTGCATGCGTCGTGGGATTCGACGCACGCCCGGTCGCCGGCTTGGATTCGGGCGCAAGAAGCCGATCGCAACTATGTGACGGATTATGCCAAGCGCTTGCCCGAGCGGGAGGACCTTGCGGAGTCGGCCTTGTTCGCGTACACGCTCACCCACCACGCCCAGCGCATCCCCGAGGAAACCGCGAAGAAGATCCGAGCGGCGATTCCGAATCGCATTGCCTACGTCGCCGAGTTGATTCCCAAGGGTAAACCGATTTTCTACCCGGTCAAGCCCGTGCGGGGCACCGCCGATGCCGCCATCAAAGCCGGGCCGGTGACTAACCCTTCCGCCCAAGGTTCTAAGAAATTGAACTGGGATACGTTGTCCGGGGACGTTCATTGCAACATCCGTCTGCCCGGTGTGCTGGCGGACATCCTATCAAACACGTTGCTCAACATGGGACAGGAGGAACGCAAGGTCCGGGCGTGGGTGACCGGCGCGCAGGAGCGACACGGCTCGTCCGAGGCGTTGTTTCAGGCGGCCGTCCGCGAGTTTGGCATCTCGTCGGAAAAACTGAAGAGCAATCTGATTCGAAACCTGCATGTCAACTGCAAGCATGACACGTTTGATGACGAACCCGCGAAAAAGCTCATCTCATCGTGGAAAGCCCCGTCCCCAGAACCGAAGTGAACTCGAAAAGGGGGAGCAGCCGGACGATTGCCTCGGCAGGTGAACCTTGCGTTCGACCCTGAAGATAACGGACACTATGTCGCGACAAAACATCTGATGTCATCATCATTGGCGTAGCCACTTCGCGTCTCAACAGATGTAAAACCAGCTTTTTTCAGAAGGGCAATGACTTGCTGGTCAGAATTCAGGCGGTGAGCTCCCGAACTGATTTCCTCTTGACGGATTCTGCCGTCAGAGACAAGGCGGTACCTGCACTGGTCCTGGACGACTCGGGTTCGCTCGTTAAAACCCGTCGCTTGCCAATCGACAGTCAGCTTCCCCATTTTGGCGGGTAGATCAACAGTGTAAAACGGTTCCCAGCGCGAGGGCAACCGGCCGCGAAGTTGCTTCATGTAATCCGGCCTGAATACGCACAACGCCAGCGCGCCACCCGGCTTGAGGTGCGCCTTCAAGCGTCGAAGCCCGTTGATCACGTCCGTGGGGTTGGTGATGCACATGAAAGTGCCGCATGCCAGGTAAATCAGCGAATAGCGCCGCGGCAATGACATGGACTGAATTGGCTGTAAATAAAGTGTTGGTTTCAGGCCGGCCCGCTTGGCTTTCCATTCACATAGCTTCAACATCGACACTGACAGGTCGAGGCCGTCAATGCTCACCCCCTCGGCAAGATAATGCAGCAGAAGTCGCCCCGACCCGCAGCCGGCCTCCAAGACCGGTCCCGGAAACTCGGCCATGAGCTGACGATAATAGGCGAGGTCCTTGATGGGTTCGAAATCACACGACCAAGCAAGCGTGTCGAGGTCGAAGGAAAGTGCATAACGCGCGACGGCAACTGTAGGCCGGCCGATACTCAGGCGCTTTTTCGGATCACTCAACGATTGTTTACGTTTAGGCACTGCCACCCCTTGCGGATCAAGCCGCCGCCGACACCATGATCTGCCACACGTTCTCGAATGCGGTAAATGGTAGACGCAACACGAGGTATCGACATCGCCATTTTGACATTAAGTGTGCGCAGCCGCAGACTACCGACCCTTCCGCTGCACCTGACCGGGGCGGGCAAAGCGTGTAGTTTGAAGTCAGACGGGTGATTGCCCCGGCAGGTACGCGAAAACGTAAGGACAAACACATGAACCGATTCATAACCACGCTACTTGTACTCTTACTTGTGAGTCACTATCCAGCGGGGCTATTCGGAGCGGATTTCAAAATTGAAATTAAGGCCGATGGCAAGTCAGTTGCGGTTGTCTCACTGACAATCGATGGCGACATGGCCAACACCAAAGTCGACGATGAAATCGAACAGTTTAACTTGAAAGATCAGAGCTGGCTGGATGCGACGACAGGTAAATGGACGACCCTCGCCCAATGTAAACAGTGGGCCGAGCAATCTAAGGCAAAATCGCTTAGAAGTGCGCAATCCGCACCGGAAAACATGCGGGCGTTTTTGCAGTGGTCCCTCGACCCGAAGTTCAAGGTTGAGAAGACCGACAGCGCGTTGCGCTTGATATCGGGTCAAGTTGACTATGTCATCGAAGGTAAGGCTACCAAAGCAAATACTGATAAGTACTTCCGTTACGGAGAATTGAATGCCTACAAAAAGGCAATGACGGAGCGAAAACTGCCGCCATTCGCCGAGTTGAAGGCAATTGAAGAAATCAACAAACTTGGGCACATACCGCGAAAGATGACCGTGACCGTTCCAGGAATTCCAAAATCGCCGAAGATGGAGATTGAGGTTTCAGAGACTAAGCCCTAACCATCCTGCACCCGCCCGGGGCGGGCAAGTCGTGTAGTTTGAAGTCAGCCGGACAATTGTCCCGGCCGGTCAGTGAAGTGGTCCGCTCACTTTGCCTGTAGCACGAACCAGTTTTTGGGGCAGCCGGTGGCGGCGTCGAAGCTTCGGCCGAGCCACACGTCGGGAGCAATCTGGCGGAGTTCGTCGCGGACGTTGCCGAAGATTGGAGCATTCGGCGCGTACTGCATTGTGAGGCAGGGCTGCCCGTCGATCCAGCTTGGCTCCAAGCGGGTGTCGGCCGAGACGGCCTGGACGCCGCCGAGCCAGCGGTTGGTGAACGTGCCGTCGTCGTGAAAGTTCTTTCCCTTCCAGGCAATCCCCTGCAGGCGAGCCTTCGCGCGCGGTTGCTTGCCGTCGGAGTAGAGTACCGTCCCCTTCACGGAACCGTGGGGTGCGCAGGCGACATTACCGTTTCGGAAAAGGGCCTCCCAACAACAAGGTGTCGTCGCGCGGAGGGAGGCGGCTGGATCGCCGGCGAAGGTCGGGCAGGTGATAGCGAGGGCCGCGACGGCGGTGAGGATTGATTTCATGTTCAATTGTAAATGCTGCAGTGTGATCGGCACCGCGATGGTTTTGAAAAAGTCCGGGGCGTGTCCCCTCCATCATCGAATGAACATCACAGAATGTTGAAACGACTTTTTGTTTTGGCAGACATCGTTTTTGCACTGGATGGATCATGCCGTTGTTCTGTGTCCGTTCCGCGAAGTCCCTTCTTGACGGCCGTGTTATCCTCGGGGTTTTGATGCACGGAGGGTATGACGATGGCGGCGCGGCAGCGG
>JANNLP010000570.1:0-3569 GCA_031396905.1 Gemmataceae bacterium | reverse complement strand
CGGGTAACTGCTTTTTACGGCCGGCGACGTGATGCGGCCAATGGAGTCAATTGGTGGGTCTCGCAGACTCGACCCACCCTACGCGGACGCCATTCCAATAGGGTTGTTGCATTTGTCGAAGCGTTGGAATAAAGGCGGACGTCTTGTAGGGTGGGTCGAGTCTGCGAGACCCACCAATTGACTCCATTGGCCGCATCACGTCGCCGGCCGTAAAAAGCAGTTACCCGGAGAGGTGGCCGAGTGGTCGAAGGCGCCGCACTGGAAATGCGGTATACGGCTTAAACCGTATCAGGAGTTCGAATCTCCTCCTCTCCGTTATTTTGCACAAGCCGTTCAAAAGCGAAGTTAAGCAACCGGAATTGACGTCACACTCACATCCCACGCCGACGAGCGGCGGGGTTCACCCCCGCCGAAGTGCTTCGCCATCAAAGAGTCGTTCACCTCTCCCCACCTAAGGGTCGGGACTAACCCAGTGTCGGCGATGCACTCCTTTCTGGTTCCCCGCCCTCGAAGGGCGGGGCGAGGGGAGGGATTCAATTCGCCCGCCAATCGCGCTAATACGTCACGAAATATCTGAGCGAATACTGCGAATTACTGAGTAGACTGAGCTGCAGAACCTTGCGGCGCGGGAGGGCAATACCGATGAAGTACCGGACTCCGTTGGCATTACTTGTCGGAGCTGTCCTCGGTGGCGTGCTTGGTTGGCTGCTCTTCACTTGCACCATAGACCGGGATGATACCGCTCAAGGGGTGGCCTATAGCGCCATGGGTGTTATGAGCGGTCTATTCATGGCCATGTTGGTTCTGACCAAAGGGACTTGCGACTTCACCAAAAAGGGGCGGGACAACACGGACCTTGTCGGTCATATCGATGGAGCTGGCACACTTCCTTTCATCTCAGACGCTTCCGTGGCTAGCAACGCTGAAGGCCAACAAAGTGATGCCGGCTAGGATGAGGGCGATCCTGCTGGAGAGTCGCCGCGGAATGGGCCGGCTCGACAGCGTTGTCGAAGGCGAGGACGCGGGCACCCGTTGGGGCGAAATGAATTCGTGGACGGTGCAATGGTGTTGGTTCATGAAAACTCGGCGAATTGTCTGACTGTTGTGCGCGGGTCTCCCGACCCCGCACCGTTGTCGGCGGCGAGGCCATCCATACGCTGGAATTCAAGGAACAGTCAAACATTCACCAATGGTAGGGATGCCAAATGCAAAGCTTGAACCCCAAGTTTGTGGTTGCGCCTGTCCTCGCAATCCTCGCCTTCGCTTCTGTAGCGCGTGGCGACGTCATCACGATTAATGCCTTTGCGGATGGGACGGTTCTCGACACAAACGGCGACGGGATCTTTGAATCGGTCAATGCCAGCGCCACGACGAATTCCATTCGAAATTTCCCCGGGATCCTCATTGATCGAGCTGTGATCGCCTACAATCTTTCAGCGATTCCAAACGGATCCACCATCAACTTGGCGTCATTCACATTCTCAACCTCATCAGTGACCAGCAACAGCTCGATCAATGCCCTGGGTTATGCGGCGGATGCGTCACTGACGGTGGGCGATGCGACTCAGGCGGCGACGTTCTTGCAAAACTATGATGCCTTCGCGCTGGGCCTCGGCACGCAAACTGTCAACTTGGGAGTAAACGGAGCCAACCTCGCCCAAACAATTTCGAACTCCACCGATATCTTCGGAATGAGGCTCGAGGGCGTTGGGCCGGCGAACACCCAATTCAGGTCCATCGAGGCGGCACCGCAACAAATACCGCAATTAGTCATTGACTATACCGCCGTCCCGGAACCCGGCAGCTTGGCGCTCACCGGCTTGCTGATCGGAGTTGTTGGAGCCGTCCGCCAATTTCGAAATTCATCCAACCGCAGCAATGCAAAGACCCGGTTGGACAACTCGCAGGAAATCAAAATTTAGACGTCAAACCGCGCATTGACCGCCGCAGGCCACGGCCAGCAGCGAATCGCGCCGGGTGCCATGCTCACGGCTCGGCGTGAGCATGTGGGGACTTGCAGATCCAGACATGCCCACCCAAAGCGGTGAGACTGTCCGGAAATCAAATCCGGTCATTTCATCCTGGAAGGATGACAGCGATTAGCCGGTGGTTGAGCGCAGCGACACCACCGGGATGCGGCTTCATTTCGACCCTGAAAGGGTCGCAGCGATAGCGCAGGGTAATGCGCTGCGACCCCTGCCGGGGTCGGAAAACATCGACTCATCACGTTACCGGTGGTATCGCTGCGCTCAACCACCGGCTAATGGCTGCGACCCTTCCAGGGTCGAATTCCCGGACGCCCTCACCCGAACCCGTGAGACATGCCATCGGCCGCTTCCCGTCGTTACATCCCTGTGACAGTGGTCCGAACGACTTGCGTATATATTGGCCTCCGTTCTTCAGTACACGCATTAGTCGGAGGAACGATGATGTCTACCGTTTTGTTGTTGGCTGGGTTGTTCGCCGTTGCAAGCCCAGTCGACGAGCCGGCGAAACCCATCCCGCCGTCGTCGCTGGCGAACCCGATGGCCAACTACGCGCGGCTCATCGGCGGCGAATGGACTTTTGCGAGCGGAGAAAAGGGGTATCAAGCCTGGCAGTGGGGTCCGGGCAAATACTCGATCCGCAAGATGGCTTATGCAACCGGCACGGCCGACAACCCGTGGGGCGGCGAAGTCATGTACTGGCACCCGGGTCGAAAGGTGGTATGGGTGCTGTCGCTCCATGAAGACATTCCCGCGGTGGGCCGAGGCGTGTCCGAAGGCCCCATGAAATTTGAAGGCGACACCGCGGAGGGCGTCGCGGAACTCCATCAGCCCCGCGGCCCGCGGAAGCTCGGCAGCCGTTGGGTTTTCGACGGTCCCGACAAGTACCGCGACACCCTGCTGGAGGATACCGGGGCCGGGCTCAAGCAGTTAGCCAGCTGGGAATTCGTCCGCGTCAAGGAACGAGTGAAAGTTCCGCCGAAAGTCGGCGAGGCAGCGTCAGCCAAACTCCCGCCACATTTGAAGGTGTTCGAATCACTCCTTGGGCACACCTGGGGAGCCCAAGGCGACTCGGCCAACGCCTTTCACATTCAGACCAGTTTCGAGTTAATCCCAAGCCTGGAAGTCATCAACGCTCGCGTGGTTTCGCCAAACAAAGGCGGCGAGCCGACGCAACTTCTCGACGTGTACTTCTACCACCACCTCGGAACCAAGCAGCTTCGCTGTCTTGCACTTTCCAACCGCGGCGGCGTATATGAAGGGACGTGGGCCGTCGACGGCGAAGCGTTGCAACTCGACTTGAAGGGCTACGAAGGCGACAAGGTTGTGCCGCACGTTGTGCGGCTCGATCTCGAAAAGAACGGAACGTTACGAAGTCAGGTGTGCACGATAAACGGCGCGGAGAAGAAGGTGTTGTTTGATGTGCGACATAAGAGGTGAAGCGCCGGGTGCAATGCTCACGGCCTTGCGCGAGCTTGCGTGCGACAATCTGCGAATTGCTTATTGCGGAGAGTTCGTGGCAGGTGCAAGTCTCGTCACGCCCACGCCGAGCCGTGGGACATGCCACCTGCCGTGAGAATGACC
>JANNLP010000565.1:0-11428 GCA_031396905.1 Gemmataceae bacterium | reverse complement strand
CTCGCAAAGCCTCGACCCACCCTACAGTTGGAGTCACACCATGAGTCATCCACTTTTCGGTCCGGAAGTTCGGCAGATGTTGGCCGATGACGACTCAGCGGAGATGCGCACGTTTTGCGAGACGCTGCACCCGGCCACTATTGCTGAGGTGTTGGATGAGTTTCCGCTGGACCAGACGTGGCGGATCCTGAGCCACGCAACCATCCGGGATCAGGCGAACATCTTCGGTTACTTCCCGATCGAGCAACAAGTGGAAATGGCGGAGGGTGCGGGCCAACCACAGATGGCCCGGTTGATCGAGCAGATGTCGCATGACGACCGCGTGGACTTATTGCGCCGGCTGTTGCCGCGGGTGGCTGACGGCTTGCTCCGTCTCGTTGACGAAGCCGACCGCAAAGACATTAAGACCATGATGGCCTTTAAGGAGGGCACCGTCGGCGCGTTGATGACAACGGATTACGCGTGGTTGCCCGCTAACCTCCGGGCCGGCGAAGCGATTGACCGCCTGCGGCTGCTTGCGCCCAATTCGGAAACGATTTATTACATTTACGTGCTGGAAGAGCCATCGCGCAAGCTACTCGGTGTCGTGTCGTTGCGTGAGTTGATCCTGGCGTCGCGGCAAATGCCGGTGCGCGAGTTGATGGAAACCGAACCGGTCACCCTGAAAACCGGCGACGACCGCGATCGCGCCGCCCAGGAGTTAGCCCGCTACGACTTGTTGGCCGTGCCGGTGGTGGATGACGATCATCGCCTCGTCGGCATCGTCACGCATGACGACGTGATGGACGTGGTGGTCGAAGAAGCCACGGAGGCCGTGCATAAAATGGGCGGCGTCGGCGCGATCGGCGATGACTATCTGGAAGTGAATTTCTATCAACTTTGGCGAACACGGGCGTTCTGGATGTCGTTGCTGTTCGTAGCCGAGCTGCTCACGTTTTACGCGATGGCGGCATTTGAAGATGAGATCGCCAAACTCGTCGTGCTCACTTTGTTCGTGCCACTGTGCATCTCCACAGGCGGCAATTCCGGCGCTCAGGCAACCACGCTCATTACGCGGGCTTTGGCGCTCGGACAACTGACGCCGCGCGATTGGCTCCGCGTGTTGCGCCGCGAGTTGCTCATGGGCGTGTTCCTGGGCGCGACCTTGGGACTTATCGGGTATGGCCGCGGGCTTTGGACATCCGATGCCGTCCGCGGCGGCGGCAAGGAACGCCATTCCACGTTTGTAGTTCGCGTACCAACCGAGGCCACGGTCGAGTCGGGAAATGGCCAACTCGTGTTCCCGGCTGGTGCGACTGAAGTTGTACCATTCGAAAACGTCAGCACGGTGTTTTTGCCCGAGGGCGCGTCGCCCACAATCACCGAAAGCGGCAACGAGCGACTTTATCAACTCCCCGCCGGCAGTGAAGTGCGAACGCACCCAGTCAGCCGGCACGGCTTGGGCGCGGTCATCGGACTCTCGGTACTTGGCATATGTTTATGGGGCACTGTAATTGGTGGCACTTTGCCGCTGCTGTTTCGTCAACTTGGCTTCGACCCTGGCATCGCATCTGGCCCATTCGTTGCAACGTTTGTCGATGTCAGCGGGATCTTGATCTACTTCTCGATCGCCAAGGTGTTCTTACTGGGCTAAGTAAACTCGACTTTACTTTGTCACCTTCGGCCGCATTGCCGACAGGCGCAACAGACCCCAGCCGGATTCATGGTCCACGCCGGCATGGCCAACATCTTCGGCCGATGTTCGTAATGCGGCTTTGACTTGGGCCACCGTCGCATGTGGGAAGCGTGACCAGTACAACGCGGCCAAGGCGGCGGCCTGCGGGGCAGCGGCCGAGGTGCCGCCAAATGGTGTTGATCGCTCACGGCTGGCAAACGGTACCGGTGCGACAACGTCCGGTTTTTGAGTCATCGAGTTTGGCCCACACGAACTGTATTCCGCACGACGGCCGTTTTCCCACGCGCCGACTGTCAGCCATTCCGAGCCGTCGCCAGGAAAGGCAATGCTGCTTCGTTCACGGTGTTGCCCGAGCCAGGCGCCGAGCGCAGCGACATGAAACGAGCCACCGGTCTTGGAGCGCACGCGCAACGAGTATCGGGCCTTGTAGCGCGGCGTAAAGCGGACGGCGGCGCCTGACCCTTCGGCGTGTGACGCTGCCCGACCGACTTGCTTGCCGCCTTCGTCAAATGCGTACACCTCAAAAGTCTGACCTGACGAACTCAGTTCCAACGACACAACATCGTCGCCCCACGGCGTCACTACGTTATCAATTGATCCGTTCGGCCAGCGATGCCAACCAGCGGTATCGGGCCGAAAGTCGCCGGCCCAGTGCCGCTTGGCCAGATTGCCGGCACAGGCGACACACAGCATGTCGTCGTCAATAATCGTGTTGAGGGCGTGGTGGGTCGGGCCGCCGCCTTCGCCGTCGCTCCATGCCGGCATCACCACCGAACAGGTGATGATCTTCGCGCCGTTCCGTTTCGCCCAGTCAACGGCCGCCAGGAAGCTCTCCCGCGAATCGGGTTGCCAATCGACGAAAAGTATGTCCGCGTCCGGCGCAATTGCATGTACGATCTCGCCGCACACGACTCCGTGCTGGCTCTTGCGAGCCTCGATGTTGCCATCGAGTCGAAATGACTTGGCATGAATGGAGCGAGGCAAGGTCACGCCCAGCGAATTGGTATAGCCACGAAACCCGATGTCGAGCACGGCCACAGTCACGCCACGACCACGATAGCCCGCACGATGCCAAGTGTCGGCTCCCAGCGTCTGCAACAACGGCCAGCGCGGCTCCACTGCCAGCGCAAGCGCGGAAAGTAAGGCAACCAGAGTCAGTGCAAGCCAGCGTGACATCGTGTTCGCCAAGGTATCGACTCAGTTCATGGTATCGCGTTTCCCGGCCGTCCGTTGGTCGGCGCGATTGCCACGCGAGCTTGACGTTTATGCCGATGCTGCCGACCGCGCGGGCGAATTGGTATGCTAACGGCGTCATCAATGGCAATTGGGCATGGAGGCTAAGGTGACCTACCGACCATCAACGCGCGGGCCGTTCATCGCTCTGGCACTTCTGCTCGCCATCAATTTATTCAACTACATCGACCGGCAGGTTCTCGCAGCAGTTGAGCCGGAGATTCAACAAGAGCTATTCCCTAATCCCGATGCCAACGTTTCCGCAAAGACGCGGATGGGCCTGCTGTCGACGGCCTTTCTCGTCACCTATATGTTGGCCGCGCCGATATTCGGAGTGCTGGCTCACCGCGTTTCGCGCTGGTGGCTTATCGGCCTCGGCGTGATCTTGTGGAGCTTGGCGAGCGGCGCATCGGGCTGGAACTGGGGTGGCACGCTGGCATTTCAATATTGGGCACTGTTCGCTACGCGCTGCCTGGTCGGCGTCGGTGAAGCGGCTTATGGACCGATCGCGCCGACCATCCTGGCCGATTTGTATCCGGTCGAGCGGCGAGGCAAAATCCTCTCGTACTTCTACCTCGCCATACCCGTAGGAAGTGCGCTCGGCTACGCGCTGGGCGATCTGGTCGCGCATTCGCCGCTGAAATGGCGGTGGGCGTTTTACCTCGTCGTGCCGCCGGGACTGGTGCTCGGCTGCTTGTGTTTCTTCATGTCACGGTCAATCAAAAGGAATAGCGGACCAATTCAACCAACGCCGCAACTGCGGCTAAAAGACTATCTCGCGCTACTGCGCACGCCATCATACGTTTTCAACACACTGGGCATGGCAGCGATGACATTCGCGCTCGGTGGCCTGGCATTTTGGATGCCGGACTACTTGGAATGGCGCGCGGTAGCCGACATCGGGCCAATCGGTCCGCGAACGTTCTTCGGCGGCCTGACCGTGATCGCGGGGTTGTTGGCAACTCTCGCCGGCGGCTGGGCCGGCGACTGGTTGCGGCCACGCTTTCCTGGTTCGTACTTCATCGTGTCCGGCATTGCCATGCTGCTCGGCTTTCCAATGTTGCTCCTGATGATCTGGATGCCGTTCCCGCTGGCCTGGGTATTCGTATTCCTCTCGGTGTTCTTTTTGTTCTTCAACACCGGCCCGACGAACACCATCCTCGCCAACGTCACGAGCCCATCGATCCGGGCAGCCGGCTACGCGGTCAACATCTTCATCATCCACATCCTAGGCGACGTGCCCTCGCCGCCGCTTATGGGTTGGATCTCGGACCGTTATGATCGCAATATGAGCTTCATGCTTGTCTCACTGATGGTTCTAGTCGGCGGTGTGTTCTGGCTCTGCGGTGCCAAGTATCTGGGCAAAGACACGCAGCGGGCGTCAGCGCTTGAGAATGGTTAGTGACTCGGTCGTGATCCCGTCATCTATCTTGACGACCGCGGGCTTGCATCCGCAGCCGGATGAGCAGTGCCCTCGCCAGATGCGCGCGGCCCGCTTGCTTAGAAATGCCAGCGACATGGCGATGAGGGCGGCGGTGATGGTGTATTGAAGGAACATAGTTAACTAATTCGACTCCCAATTTGATACACGACCAGCGCTCCAACATACGCCAGCACCGTCATGTAAGTAAACGCGAACGCGGGCCACTTCCAACTGCCGGTCTCGCGGCGGATGACGGCGAGCGTCGAGGCACATTGGCAACATAGCGCGAAGAAGACCATGAGCGATAATGCCGTGGCCACGGAAAACACCGGGCGTCCCCCGTGCTCGTCGTGCCACGTGGCTTCCCGCAGGGCCTGGCCGAGCGGCTCCTGCAGCTCATCGTCACCCTTACGGCCCAGGTTGTAGATCTGGCCCAATACGCCGACGACGACTTCGCGGGCCGGGAAGCTGGCCACGGCTGCCATGCCGATTTTCCAGTCCCAACCCAATGGTTTGACGGCCGGTTCGATCAATCGACCCACGCGACCCAGATAACTTTGGCGCCGCCATTCGCCGTTAACTTCGTCAATCTGACGCTCAATCTGCGTCTTGGCGTCGCCATGAAAATCGTCGAATTGATGACGCATTTCCGTGAGGCGCATATCGTAAGACTGCCCATTCAAGTCATACGAAGGAAAGTACAGAAGCGCCCAGACAAGGACCATCGACGCAAGAATGAAGGTGCCCGCGCGCACCAGAAACGCCTTGGCCCGATCGTACATGCGATACACCACTGAACGCAAACTCGGCCACTGGTACTGCGGCATTTCCATGACAAACGATGGTGTCGGACCGCGCAGTAACGTGCGCTTCAATGACCACGCCACCAACGGAGCCAACACAAATCCCAACATGTACAGACCGAACAGCGTGACACCCGGTACCCACCAGGCATGGCCCACTGTCAGAAACGCCGAGGTCAACAGCGCGTACACCGGCAAGCGTGCCGAGCAACTCATCAACGGTGCCACGAGAATTGTGGCCAGCCGGTCGCGCGGCTGCTCAATCACCCGTGTCGCCATGACGCCGGGTATCGCACAGGCCACAGATGACAATAACGGAATGAATGATCGGCCCGAAAGCCCGGCCTTGCTCATCAACTTGTCCATGAGAAAGGCTGCTCGGGCCATGTAGCCGCAGTCTTCCAGGATGGCAAGAAAGCCAAAAAGAATCAGTATCTGCGGCAAGAACACGACGACACTGCCTACACCTTCAACGATGCCGTCGGCGATCAGACTCGACAGCGGTCCTGCCGGCATGTGATTGCGGACAATGTCGGCAAGCCAGTCCTTCCCTGCATTGATCACATCCATCGCCGGCACGGCCGCCGTGAAGATGGATTGAAATACCAGTGCCATGACAACGAGAAAAATCAGCGTACCCCAAACACGGTGCGTGACAATGCGGTCGATGCGATCCGTGGCCGATGCGGGTGGTTGGGCGGGCCTCGTGACCGCCACTGTTGTCGCTTTGCGAATCCACGAGTAACGGGCACGTGCCTCCACGGCCGGCACCGGACAATCGGCGGCGGCCAGGCGCTTGCGCACGGCGGCCACTTCATCGACTAACTCACGGCCATGTGTTGACGCCGCCTGTGCTTCCGCCTGCCCGCCGACATCTAGAATCAGGCGGCGAATGAGAAACGCTGGCACGTCCGGCAGGCGCGCGGCCAATCGATCGGCTTCCTTATCGAACATTTCGGGAAACGGCACAGTTGGCGGAACATCGCCATCGTTTGCGGCTTGTTGAATCGCCGCCGTGAGATTGTCGAGTCCCTTGGCTCGGTTTGCTTGGATCGGGATGATGGGCAACTCGACCAGTTCGGCAAGTCGAGATATATCGATCTTTACACCTTGCTTGTCGGCAACGTCGATCATGTTGAGGGCGACGACGACCGGCCGGCCAAGTTCGCAAAGTTGCGTCACCAGGTACAAATGTCGATCCAGATTTGACGCATCGACGACGGCGACAATGACATCCGGCTGTTCCTCACCCGCCACACGCCCCAGCAACAAATTCACGGCCACGGATTCGTCCGGACTTCGCGCGGCCAGGCTGTACGTGCCGGGAAGATCAACGAGGTGCATCTCGACGTCGCCAGCGCGGCAGCGACCCTTGGCCATCTCGACCGTAACGCCGGGATAGTTGCCAACACGTTGGCGTAAACCTGCCAGGGCGTTGAAGAGCGTTGTCTTTCCGGCGTTGGGATTGCCGACCAAAGCTACCGTCAAAGTGCGCGTGCAGGTCATGATGGAGGGGAGTTAGAGTTGATCCACAAGGCTGACTCCGGCAGCTTCCGATTTGCGTAAACTCAAACGGGCGCCGCCGCAACGAATCTCCAGCGGATCGCCCAGCGGAGCAATCGCCAACACTTCAATCAATTCGCCTTCCAAAAAACCCAATTCATAAAGCCGCTGAACCAATGATGGCTCTCCAGCGAGGGCGGCAACGCGACCGAAACCGCCCGGCAACATGCGGTCCAATGTCATTACGCCAACTCGGTGGGAAGCACAAGGATTTGTCCGACATCATCGCCGCGAACACTCAACCGGGTGGCTCCGACTTGGACAATGCAGGGTTGGCCGGACTTGATCATTCGAAGTCGGCTGCCGTGGCGAATGCCGAGTTCAGCCATGCGGACAATCCACGCCGAATCGCCGTAAACATCGACCACGTCAGCCCATACGCCGGGATGAACCATGTCGAGCGGAATCGAAAATATGGTATTCACGCGGTGGGTCGCCAAGTGTTATTGAGATTCAGTCTCAATAAGATTATCTGGCGGCGCGATATCGTCAAGGGTGAAGCCCGGCCTAATTGGTCGTTTTGTCGCTGACGACGAAACGACGAATCCACCTCGGCGTTGGTGCAACACTGGATTTTGGCACGACGCTCCTGTTGTCGATGTTCTTTAACCGCAGATTTACGCAGATCATAGTTCAATCTGCGTAAATCTGCGCAATCTGCGGTTTGATTTCACGATTGCTCGCCAAGATTGAGAGAGGCACCCCTTCGGCTTCCTGCGGTTGACCAGTTTTGCCGTTCCACGGTAAACTCTGGCGACCGCGAGGTCATCTGGGGCCTCCGGCAGTGCAAGGACGCAAAGCGATGGCGTCGGCCGCTGTTGCCGTTCAAACCGCGCGGCAAGCGATTCGGTGGGAAGAACCGAATTGCTTGCACTGCAATAGAGCGCGCCGTGCAACCACGTTAGAACCGCAGGACATCCATGGCGACGGCCTGTGGTTCGCCGTGGTCCGTTGTGCCGACTGCGGGTTGCAATACACCTGTCCGCGGCCGGATGAATCGACCATCGGCAACTTCTATCCGGCCGACTACGGACCGCATCGCAGCAAACCCGTCAAACACACCAACAAGTCGGCACCCCTGGCATGGTTGCGTGGCCGGCCATGTGCCGAGCGGCGGGCGTTGCCGTGGCACGGTCAGGGTCGGCTGCTCGATTTCGGTTGCGGCGGCGGTTCGTTCCTCGAACGCATGCGCGATCAGGGTTGGAACGTTACCGGCATGGACATTTCCGCGGACACGGCAGGGCGGGTCAGCGCCCGGCTCGGCGTCCCCGTCCATGTCGGCACGTTGCCCCACCCGAAGCTCTCGCCGGAATCGTTCGACGTCGTCACCATGTGGCACGTTCTTGAACACGTGCATCGCCCGGTTGAAGTACTGCGTGAAGCACGACGGTTGTTGACGCCCAGTGGCCGACTGTATGTCGCGGTGCCGAACATCGCCAGTTGGCCGTACCAGTGGTTTGGCAAATCATGGTTTGGGCTGGAGTTGCCGCGGCATCTCACACACTTCGCACCGGACACGCTGACCGCCACGCTGTCCGCCGCGGGCTTCCATGGCGTCCGCGTCCGTTGCATCCGGCACAGCGATTGGCTGCGCTCCTCGGCCCGCGCTGCAGCGCATCGACAGGATGCGACCGTGTTTCAACGCCTGTTGACGAAGAAACCCGTGGCCCGCTTTGCCGCCTGGTGCTGCTACCTCGCCGGCCAGAGCGACTGCATCCTGGCAACCGCGAATATCTAAGCCCGCGTAATATCTGAGCCCGCAGCGCAAGCAAGGCAATGACTAGACCTTGCTTGCGCTACGGGCTCAATTCAATGCCCGCGCGGATGGAACTGTTTGTGGATCGCTTTCAATCGTGTGTGATCGACGTGCGTGTAAATCTGTGTGGTGCGAATGCTGGAATGGCCGAGCATCTCCTGCACGGCACGCAAGTCGGCACCGCCGGCCAATAGGTGCGTGGCGAAGCTATGCCGCAGCGTGTGCGGACTGACCTTGGCCGGCAAGCCCGCGCGTTTCACATATTTCTTCACCAGCATCCATAACAATTCGCGGGTCAGCCGTCGGCCGCCCTTGCTGACGAAGACATGGCCGCTGTCGGTGCGTTGCGTTAGTTCGCCGCGCTGTTCGCCGAGGTAACTCTTCAGCGCCATCTTGGCCGCGTCGCCCAGCGGCACCACTCGTTGCTTCGATCCTTTTCCGTGGCATTTGCAAAAGCTGGATTCGAGATGCAAGTCGGCTAACAGCAGACCGACGACTTCACTCGCCCGCGCCCCGGTCGCATACAGCGTTTCCAAAATCGCGCGATCACGCAGGTAGAAGCGGTCGCCGCTCATCGGCCCGCTCAGCAGTTTCTCCACTGCTTCCGGCGACAACACATGCGGCACCCGTTCCCACAAGGCCGGCGACGCCAACAACTCGACCGCATGTGGATCGCCGCGCTCTTCCATGCGCAAAAAGCGAAAGAACATCTTCAGAGCGACCAGGTGCCGGGCGACACTGGCCGGCGCAAGTTGCTCATCGCGCAAATGCGTGAGATACCCGGCCAGTTCACGCAACGTGGGTGCCAGGTAATTCTTCAGCCCGCCGCCCGCGACGAAACCAGCGAAACGTTCCAAGTCGCGGCCATAGGCCAGCACGGTGTTCGCTGCCATGCCCCGCTCGGCCTTGAGGAAGTTGCCGAAGGCCTTAGTGTCGTCGTAAAGTTCGAGGGCTCGGGCTACCATGCCAATATCATCGTCAATTGCGAATGGCGCGTTGATGTTGGCGATCAAGTGATCGTCAAGATTGTGTGGGGTTTGTCGGTCAGCGCGATTGCGATGGTGGAAATCGTCTCAGGTAATAAGCTTCAACGCTTCTTCCCGCGAGCTGATTCGTTCGTCAAGCTGGGCGTTGCGGATGCGATCTATTAGTACTTTGAATGCCGGTCCCGGTGTCATTCCCATTGCCACCAAGTCATCGCCCGTCATCAACGCCGGCGGGTCAATTTTTTCGCGGGGCCACTCGCGAAGTTTGTTGGCGCACCAATCCGCACCGTTAACATGACCGCACGTTTGGTGCATCGCCAACAATTCATCAATCCACGAATGCGCCAGAAACGGCTTCAGCACATGCAGCGGTAAATTGTCGGGTTCGATGAGGGCGACTTGGTGTCGTATCAACCATCGAATTTGGTCGCGCTCCTGGTTGGACAAGCGTAGCCGCTCGAACGGTTTCCCTAGCGCTGTCAATGAAACATGCTTCATCAAAACAGCAAGTGCGAGCGAGGATGACGGCGTTTGCAATCGGTCCAAGGTATCGGCATCGGGTTCGATTACTTCCGGCAGCACGGCCTTCAACAATCCCGAATCCAATAGCATTTGCACGCCAACCGTGCGGCTCGAATGCACCACAAGTTTCCGCAACTCTTCGGCAATGCGCTCGCCGCTGACGGAAACCACCTCGACGGCCATCGCCTTCAGTGCGTCCCACGTCGCTGGTTCAATGGTTAATGCAAACCGGGCAGCGAAACGTATGGCGCGCAACAGTCGCAGACGGTCTTCGCGGAACCGCGCGGCCGGTTCCCCGATGGCGCGCAGGAGCTTTGCCGCCAAGTCCTTTTCGCCGCCCACGTAGTCGATGAGCTTGTCGTTGAGGGGGTCAAAGAACATACCGTTAATCGTGAAGTCCCGCCGCTCGGCATCCTCTTTCGCCGAGGAATACACGACATGATCCGGCCGTCGGGCATCGCTGTACGGTCCATCGGAACGGAAGGTGGCCACCTGGACCTTGTGCGGCTTCGGGCCAAGTACCTCAATGACACCAAATGCCGCCCCGACCGCGAGCGAACGTTGAAACAACTTCTGCACCTGCTCGGGAAGCGCCGACGTTGCGACGTCAAAGTCATCCGGCTCCAGGCCCAAAAACTGATCGCGCACGCAACCACCGGCAAACAGCGCTTCGTGTCCCGCCTGGCGAAGAGTCGTAACGACATCAGTGGCGAACTTGCGCGGAGACATGACTCAATTCTATCGTGCCGCATCGGTGTGGCCGAACAGGTTCGGCACGTACCAGACAATCATGCCGACAATTAACCCGACAACGTAACCTTGCGGCAAAGCAAACGCCAGCACGGCCACCAACAAGGCAATTGCGAATGCCCGACTATCTTTGGCTTGGTCGCCGACAAAACGCATCAAGGCCAGTGCTTCGACCAACAACACCACGCCGAGTATGGGTTTGGGAAATACTTCCACAAGTTGGCCAAAACCACGGCTGAAGAACAATCCCGCCAGCAGAAAGTACGACCCGTATAGCACCACCGAGCCGCCGGTGCGGGCACCAAACGCATAGTGCCCGGCCAAGCCGCCGCACCCGTGACAGACGGGAACGCCACCGGTCCACGGGGCCAGCAGGTTCATTACGCCGTACGTGATGCCGATGCGGCGCACGCTGACTGCCTTCTCTGGAAACAAATCGGCAACCGTCTGCGACGTGGCGATCACCGAGTTACCTAACGACAGCGCCAACTGCGGCAACACCAGCACCTGAACCCCAATCAGAATGTCATTCCACCCAAACCCCGCCGCTTGCGGCTTAGCGAGACCGATATTATTCAAAATCGAAGTCGCCTCTACCCGATCCAACAGCGCATACGCCAAACCAAACAAGATCAGCACCAACCCCGCCGGCAGCCGCCGATTCCCCGCGAGCGCCACCATCACCGCAAAGCCGACCGCTGCCACGATGTAACCAGT
>JANNLP010000058.1:0-14920 GCA_031396905.1 Gemmataceae bacterium | reverse complement strand
CGAGACCCACCGCGGAGCCAATGTCTCTGAGGTGGGTCTCGAATACTCGACCCACCCTACCAAACCGGACTCCTACTCTTACTCCTAATCCTGATCGTAATCCTGATCCTAATCCTCTTCCGCCTTCATCTCTGCCCGCTTCAATGAGCCGCCGCCGCGTGCATCTCATCTTCCATCACTGTCTCGCGGACGATTTCGTCGAGACTGGAGACGCCTGCGTACAGGGCTTTCAAGCCGGCTTCGCGCAAGGTCATGAAGCCCTTGCGGCGACAGGCTTGCCGAAGTTGATCCGTGGATGACGCACCGGAAATCAAGTCGCGGATTTCGTCATCCATGACGATGAGTTCGTACAGGCCGCAACGGCCCTTGAACCCGAGGTTGTTGCACTTGTCGCAGCCAGCCCCGAAGTAGAACTTCCGGCCGGCAACTTCTTCCTTCGTGAGATTCAGCTCCATGAGCTGTTCCGGACCGGGATCGTATTCCGTCCGGCAATTCGTGCAAATCTTGCGGACCAGTCGTTGGGCGAGAATGCCTTCGACCGTGGCCGTGATGAGGAACGGCTCGACGCCCATGTCACGCATGCGGGTGATGGTGCTCGGGGCATCGTTGGTGTGCAGCGTGCTGAACACCATGTGGCCGGTGAGCGACGCCTGCACGGCAATTTGCGCCGTCTCGAGGTCGCGGATTTCGCCGACGAGGATCACGTCCGGGTCTTGCCGGAGGATGGATCGCAACGCGGCGGCGAAGGTCAGGTCGATCTCATGATGAATCTGGCACTGGATGATGCCATCGATTTCGTACTCGACGGGATCTTCCGTGGTGATCAGCTTCTCGGAAATCTGATTCAATTCGTTGAGCGCGGAGTAGAGCGTCGTGGTCTTGCCGGCTCCGGTCGGGCCGGTGCACAACACGATACCGTTGGGCTTGTGAATCAACTCGCGGAACGGGTTCAGCACGCCGGGTTCCATGCCGAGCCGATTGAGATCGAGATTGACCACCGTCCGGTCCAGCACGCGGATGACCACGCTCTCGCCGAACATCGTGGGCAGGATGCTGACACGAAGATCGACCTGATTGCCGCCGACGTTCAACTCAATCCGGCCGTCCTGCGGCATGCGCCGCTCGGCGATGTCGAGATTCGACATGACCTTGATGCGGCTGGCAATGGCCCGCTCCAGATGTCGCGGCGGCGGAATCAGTTCCATCAGCACGCCGTCGCAACGGGCGCGGACTTTGTATTCCTCTTCAAACGGCTCGAAGTGGATGTCGCTGGCACGGTCACGAATGGCCGTGAGCAGGATCATGTTGATGAGCTTGCGCACCGGCGCGGAGTCGGCGATCTCCATCAAATCGCCGAGGTCGATGGAAGTCTCGCGCTGCCGGCCTTTGCCGGTCGGGGAGTCTTCGATCATCTTCAAGACATCCAGAAAGCTCTCTTGCTGTTTGCCGGCATAGGCATCTTTGGTGACTTCATCGATTTGGAATTGCGGCGCCAGCACGGCCGCGACGTTCTTGACACCCAGGAAGTTCCGCAGATCATCCAGCGCCGCCAGGTTGCCGGGGTCGCTCATCACCACTGTGAGCGTGTCGTCCTCGAAAGTCAGCGGCAGAATCTTGTAGACCTGCGCCATGTTTTCGGGAACGAGCTTGATCGCATCGGCGCTTGGTTTGACCTCTTCGAGATTGACGACCTTCAACCCATGCTGCTCAGCCTTGGCCTGGAGAATCTGCTCGGCGTTGACCAGACCTTTATCGAGCACCAGTTGTTCGAGCGTGCCATCGGTGGAGCGCACCTCGAAGAGCAACTCGTCGAGCTGCGGTTCATCCAGGTAGCCAAGGTCCACGAGAATCTGACCGAACTTGCGATTGCCGGCGTCGCCGCCCCATGCCTTGGGCCGCGGCGGCTCGACCTTGCGGGCCTCTGCCTTCTTGCCGCTGGCTTTTGGATCGGCCTTCGGCGGTACCTTCCCCGGCGAACCACCCTTGGCTTGCGGGTTGTTCTTTTTGGGATCCTTATCTGGCGGAGTCGGCGGCATAGTTCTCGTTCTTTAAGGCAGGCGAACGACTTTGGGACTCGATGCGATCAGTAGGAGTTATCCTGCGGCTTGCGTTTGCCGCGCGGCTTGACCTCTTCCTCCTCGTCGTCTTCGTCCTCGATGTCTTCCTCCTCGTACTCGTCTTCGTCCTCGTCGAAGACGCCCTTTTCGGCGGCAGCGATGCGAGCGGCCAGCTCGGCGGCCTTGCTCGAACGCAACAGCACTTCTTCCTTATCGCACAGGCCGTCTTTCCACAGCTTGAACAAGCTCTCGTCGAGCAGGAACATGCCGTGCTTACGGCCGGTCTGAATCGACGAATCGATGCGGTAGGTCTTGTTTTCGCGGATCAAGTTGCGGATGGCGGGCGTGACCACCATCATTTCAAACGCGGCAACCAGACCGTCGGGCTTGCGCGGCAAGATGCCCTGCGACAACACGCCGATCAGCGCAGTCGATAGCTGCGTGCGCACCTGGTCCTGCTGATCCTTCGGAAACACGTCGATAATACGATTGATCGTGCTCGCCGCACCGGACGTGTGCAGCGTGGCGAACACCAAGTGGCCCGTCTCGGCGGCTTCAATGGCGGCGTGAATCGTCGCCAAGTCGCGCATTTCACCCACGAGGATAATGTCAGGGTCCATACGCAAGGCCCGGCGAATGCCTTCCTTGAACTCCGGCACGTCGACATTGATCTCGCGCTGATTGACCGTGCACTTATGGTGCTTGTGGTAATACTCGATTGGGTCTTCGATCGTGATGATGTGCCGGTCGTAATTCTGGTTGATGAAGTGGACCATGCTCGCAAGACTGGTGGTCTTGCCCGAACCCGTCGGCCCCGTCACCAGCAACATGCCGCGTGGCTGTACGATCAATGAACGAATGGCGTCCGGCATGCCAATCTGTTCGAAAGTCAGAAACGTGCTCGGAATACGCCGAAGCACCATGCCGATGGTGCCCTTCTGTTTGAAGATGGCACAGCGAAAGCGCACGCCATCGGTGAACTCGATGGCGAAGTCGGCACCGCCGACCTGCTGCAACTCCTGCTGGCAGCGGTCCGGCGTGATCGCCTTCATTAGTGCCGTGGTGTCATCCGAATCGAGTACCTTGGCGTCGAGTTTCCGCATTCGGCCATGCAAGCGGATTACGGGTGGCTGGCCCACCGAGATATGAATATCGCTGGCTTTGAGCTGAATGACCGTCGTCAACAGCTTATCAATAAGGACTGAATTGCTCGTCACCCGATTGCCCTTTCGAATGCCGGACCAGCAGCGCCGGGGTGGCAGTGCCAATCGCATTATTACTTGCTGACCTTAGCGGTCAACGAAACGTGTTGAATTGGATAGACTTAGGCGCAAATTCGGGTTCGGGCTGCACTATTGCAATGAACGCACGTTCACGACATGATCGCTGAGTCGTGATGGCAAATGCTCATGACTTCCTCGAGGGTGGTGATGCCCTTGAGCGCTTTGTAGACGCCGTCCTCCAATAGAGTGCGCATCCCGGTGGAGCGGGCGACCTTGCGAATGACCTGCGTCGGCTCCCGATTGAAGGTCATTTCCCGCAGCTTGGCGTTCATTGCAAGCATCTCAAAAATGCCCTTACGACCCCGATAACCGGTGTTATTGCAGTTCTTGCAGCCTTTGCCTCTCATAAACGACGACGTCTTCATCATTTCCGGCGTGATCCTGGCTGCTTTGATTTCCTCCTCCGGCGGCGTGTACGACTCTCGGCACTTCAGGCAGACGAGCCGGACCAACCGTTGAGCCATGATTGCGATTACCGAGCTGGCGATCAAAAATGGCGGTACTCCAATGTCGCCGAGCCGAGTTATCGCAGAAGGCGCATCGTTCGTGTGTAGTGTACTGAAAACTAAGTGTCCAGTCAGAGAAGCCTGTACGGCGATCTCGGCAGTCTCTTTGTCGCGGATTTCACCCACGAGGATGATATTGGGTGCTTGGCGAAGCATAGCTCGAATGATGCGCGCGAAATCGAGACCGATCTTGTGTTTCACCTCGACCTGGTTGATGCCGGGCAGGTAGTACTCAACCGGATCCTCGGCGGTAATGATCTTCCGATCAGGTCGGTTCAGCTCGTTCAGGGCGGCGTAAAGTGTCGTCGTCTTGCCCGACCCGGTTGGCCCGGTCACGAGAAAGATCCCATTGGGGCGTTTGATGATGGACTGGAACCGCTTGTAGTCCTCTTCGTGGAACCCCAAGTCTTTAATGGACACTTGTATATTGCCGCGGTCCAGAATGCGCATAACGGCTGACTGCCCGTGCACGGTCGGCAACATGCTGACGCGAAGGTCGTAATGGTTGCCGCCGACCGACATCTTGATCCGGCCGTCTTGCGGACGCCGTTTCTCCGAGATGTCAATCTGCGACATGATCTTGAGACGCGACAGAATCGGGGCCAACAGCCGGCGCGGCGGGCTGTCGCGCTCTTGAAGCACGCCGTCGATGCGGTAACGGACCCGAACCCGGTCAGCGAATGGCTCGATGTGAATGTCGCTGGCCCGGAGCTTCACTGCTTCTTGTATCACCAGATTGCACAGACGAACGACCGGGGCGGCATTGTCGCCCTCATCCTGGGCGGCATTGCGGGTGGATTCGGTTTCGGTGAAGTCGATGGCCGTGTCCGTGAACTCGGAGAGCAGGGAGTCCACTGACTCCGACTCAGTTTGGCCGTAGTGCCGGTTGATTGATTCCTGAATCTGTTCGCGGTCGGCTAGGACCGGCTGCACATCTTTGTTGAGAATAAATCTGAGTTTGTCGAGCGTTTCGATGTCTTCCGGATTGGAGACGACGATCTGCAGCATGTTGTTTTCATGCGAAAGCGGGATGACGGCGTTTTCGCGGGCGACCGACTCCGGCACCATTTCGATCACGGACGCCGGGATCTGCGTATCGGACAGGTCCACAAACTGCATGTTGTGGAACTCGGCGATGGCGCTGAAGATTTCTTTGTTGTTGGCGTAGTTGAGTTTGGTCAGGGCGTCTTGCAGGCGAACGCCGGTGGCGGCGGCCAGGGTGCGGGCTTCTTCCACCTGGTCGGCGCTGACGATCTTGCGGTTAACCAGGATTTCCGAAAAATCGCCACGCCCTTTGGCCATCGTTTTCTCCACATCGCCTTGGCTTGATTCTCAAATCGGTCGGCTGGGATGGGGGTCGCGCCGCCGGGGCAGAAATCGCCCGAACCCGAACAACGATCAGTAGTTAATATGGTGCGCAGCGCAGGGCGTTGCAAGATGAGATCGCATCCTATTTCTTCGGCAACACCCAAATGTTTCGGAATACGACAGGGTCGCCATGATCCTGCAGGTGAATCGGCCCCGGCTCCGCGCTCTCCTTCGACAGCGACCCACCCGTCGGCCCCGGTACCTTCACATTGTCTTGAATCACCACGCCGTTGTGCCAAACAGTGAGGACCGCATCGCTGGTTTTCTTGCCCGAGCCATCAAACTTGGCGGCCACGAAATCAATGTCATAAGTCTGCCACGACAACGGCGGAAAGCACATGTTGACCTTGGGCGCGCTCATGGTGTAGATGCCGCCGCACTCGTTGTCTTTGCCCGCCAACCCGAAGCTATCAAGAATCTGTACCTCATAGCGACCCTGAACATACACGCCGGAGTTGGCCCGCTCCTGTCCCCGAGCGCGCGGCATGAACGGCAAACGAAACTCGAGATGGATGGTGCAGTCGTTGAACTTGTCTTTGCTGGTCGTGCCCCATTTCAGAAGGTTGCCTTCGACGAGCTTGCCTTTGTCCCAGTGATCAGCGGACGTGCCATCGAAGAGCACCTTGGCGCCGGAAGGTGGTTTCATTCCAAGCGAGGGACTTTCGCGAACGACTCGTGTCAGGTCAAAATTGTGAAACCTCGTCATAAGAGACATTTTGCCTTGCTTAATGTAGCCGTGGAAACCGTGGACTACATTGTTTTCAAATCTAACTTGTCCATCACGTAGCTGACCTGGTATCCGAGATTCTGCCGTCGCTTTCCAGCTTTCGGTAGGTAATGCACCTTCCCAGCATCGAACTTCAAACTTGCCGTCACCCATTGCAATGACTTGCGCCGCATGCCCGATGCCCAATTTAGTTTTGTCTCCCGAAACCACATACTCGCCCTGAATCTCAAAATCTGGTCCTGCCTTCTCCGCACTCGTGAACGCATCAATCTTCGGCGGCGCAGCTTTCTTGGGGTCATCCGCGAGGACGCACATCGACAGCAATGTAAGTATGAACATCGAATAACGGAACATCGGCGCGTACCTCAAACGGACTGCGAGCGTTGCACGTATTGTTGATTTTGCGTGGGCGATGGCAAGGGCAATGGTGGGTCTCGAGTACTCGACCCACCCAACGCCGGCGCGCTTTGATGATTTGTAGGGTGGGTCGAGGCTTTGCGAGACCCACCTGAACGCCTAACGCGCTTGCTGCGATTCCTGGTACCAGCGCAGCGTGTGAGCCAGGCCTTCTTTGAAATTGATGCCGGGTTGGTAGCCGAGTTCGTTTTGGATGCGCGAGATGTTGGCGCGTGAAAAGCGGACGTCGCCGGTGCGGGTGGGGCCGAAGGTAGGTGCGATCTTCTTGCCAAGAAGTTCATTCAATGCATCAACCAGATCCAGCACGGTGATGCTGGCACCGACGCCGACGTTGTAGACATTGCCGCTGATGTTCGGCGTGGCGGCCGCGCGGCGCAACGCCTGCACGGCATTGGCCACGTAAGTGAAATCGCGGGACTGCAAGCCATCGCCGTGGACCACTGGCGACTGGCCAGCACTCAGCGCGGCAATGAACAGCGCGATGACACCCGAGTACGGGCTATCGGCACGCTGGCGTGGGCCGAAGATGTTGAAGAAGCGCAGTGCCACGGTTTCCAAACCATAGGTGCTGGCAAACGCCTGCAAATACAACTCGCCTGCGAGTTTGGCGGCGGCGTAGGGTGAGAGCGGTCGGGTCGGCGCGTCTTCGCTCTGGCCATTGGGATCGGACAAGCCACCGTAGGCGCTGGAACTGGCGGCGAACACGACGCGGCGGACACCGCTGCGCCTTGCCGCATCCAGTACATGCAACGTGCCAGTCGTGCAGGTTTGATGCGTGGCCAACGGCGACTCGACGCTGCGGGCAACTGAAGCCAATGCGCCAAGATGGTAGACGACACCGACGCCGGCCATCGCTTTCATCACGGCATCGGCGTCGGCCAAGTCGCCGACGACCACTTCGGGCGCTGGTCGAATGTGCTTAAGATTGTCACGCAGGCCGGTGCTAAGATCATCGAAGATGCGCACCGGCTGGCCATCATGGGCCAGGGCTTCGACCAGATGCGAACCGATAAAACCAGCGCCACCAGTGACCAGACTCAGTTCGGGCATTCGTGTTTCATCCTGCAGGGAGCGACTGAACCAATTTAACCCGCCCCGGCGGTTCGCGTCCACCCCGTAACTAATACCCGGCGGCTTTGCCCATGAGCCGGCGATCAGTGGCGCCGTGGCGGGTGCCGTCAGGTGCGATCCAAATGGTGTGGGCATCGCCCTGGGTTCGCGTGGGTGCCGAGGCGATGACCTTGTGGCCTAGCCGCTCCAAGTCGTTCACGAGCCTGGATCGTTCGCGCAGCCGTTCCAGCTTGATCTCATCGGGGAACCACTGGTGATGCAAGCGCGGGAAGTCCACGGCGGCTTGCACGTTCATGTCGTAATCAACGACATTGGTGACCACGCACAACACCGTGTTGATGATAGTGCGGCCGCCGGGCGAGCCGGTTATTAGCACGGGCTTGCCGTCTTTCGCCAGAATCGTCGGCGTCATTGAACTGAGCATCCGTTTGCCCGGCGCGACCTGGTTGGCGAGCGTGCCGACCTTGCCCGCTCGGTTGGTGACGCCGGGGATGTGGTTGAAGTCGAGCATCTCGTTGTTCAGCAAAAAGCCCGCGCCGCGAACGACGATTTTGGAACCGTACGACTCTTCCAGGGTGTACGTATTGGCGACAGCGCGGCCTTCGGCATCGACAATGGAAAAGTGCGTCGTGTGTTCCGGCTCGGCGGCCAGTGGGATATCGGTCGCCAGCGTGGCACTCGGCGTCGCTTTGTTGCGATCGATGCTGGCGGCGAGGCTTTTGGCGTGTTCCTTGGTAATCAGATGGTCCGGAATCTTCACGAAGTCCGGGTCGCCGACGTGCCGAGCACGGTCGAGGAAACCGCGGCGCATGACCTCGGCCGTGATGTGCCAACGCTCGGCACTATCGGGGCCAAGGCTCTTCATATCGAAACATTCCAACATGTTGAGCATTTCGACCACGGCAATGCCGCCAGAACTGGGCGGCGATGCGCCGATGACATCGTAGCCGCGATAGGTGCCGCGGATGGGTGCTCGTTCTTTCGCGGTGTACGCCGCGAGGTCGGCTTTGGTGATGAGGCCGCCGCCTTGTTTCATTTCCGCAACGATCAGTTCGGCGACCGGGCCGGTGTAGAAACCGTCGGAACCACGGTCGGCAATGGCCTGCAGCGTCTTGGCCAGGTCGGGTTGTTTCAACACATCGCCGGCTTGCCATTGGCCGCCGCCGGGCTTGCCGAAGACACGCTGGGCTTCCGGATGTTTGTCGGCGCCGCGCACAAACCGATTCAATGAGCGTGCCGCCCACGGCTCCAATGTCCAGCCATCGGTCGCCACGGCAATTGCCGGGCGGACCAGATCGGCCCACGTGACTTTGCCGCTGCCATGTTTCTTATGGGCGAGTTCCAAGCCGCGAACGGTGCCCGGCACACCGACGGCGCGATGTGAAAACGAATCGCGCTCCTTGGCGAACATATCGGCGGTGGCAGCGCCCGGCGCGGTTTCGCGATACTCAATGACGGTAGGATTGCCCTTGTTCGCTGGTGGATGAATGAGCATGAACCCACCGCCGCCGATGTTGCCGGCTGATGGGTGCGTGACCGCCATCGCAAACGCCACGGCCACCGAGGCATCGACAGCATTGCCGCCTTGCTTCAGAATCGCAACGCCCACGTCCGCCGCCGGCGGCGACACGCAAACAACCATACCGTGCTTGGCAGCGACGGCTTGACGCGGAGGATCTTGAGCGTGAACAAGTGATAGAGCGGCGAATGCAACAATGCTAATTGTCAACAACCATCGCATGAAGGAAAGCCTCAACTAGCGAATCCGTGCATCTTCCGGCATTAAGTCGGGCACGTGCGGTATCGCTCCGGGAGGTGTTATTTCTAGGCGGACACCGGGTAACGGGCGGCCTTCTTCGGCTCGTTGATCAACTTTATGGACTTTGGGCGAACGGGTCAGACGGTCGAATTGATACAGCTTTGAGCGCACGCCGTTGGCCCACCAGGTGAGCTGTAGATCGGCTTTTGATGCGTCGGTCACGCCGATCTCGGCCCACATCAGGTCACCGATACGATAGGTTAGTGGTTTGCCGTCCACGGCAGTAAAGCGAATGCGATTGCCGGTTGCGACATCGGGACCACGAAACGGTTTCTTGACGACTTGGCCTTGGGCGTTTTGCACGAATAGCGTCAATGATCCGGTGGGCGTCAATCGGCTGGCAGCATCCGATTGAATCAACTCGATGGATTGAATCTCCAGAGTGAATTCGTCGCGGCGCAGGAATGCCGACAACTCGGCAACAGGATCGGTATTGTCGCCCGCCAGGCGGAGTGCGATGCGAGCCAGCTCGTTCCAGGCTTTCATGGCCGGATCGCCGGAGGCTGTTTCGACAACAGTGCGCCAGCGGGCCGGAGATTCAGGACCATCGGTCGGCGAGCCAAGCGCGGCGGCGATGGCCATGCGGCCGGAGTTGAGCAATTGTGTGTACGCCGCTCGGGCAGCAGTCTTCACATCGTTGATGGCGACGTCAGGCACATCCGGGCTGCCCCATGCGGCAGCTTTCGGATGTTCCTTCAACAACGTCTTCAACAACTCAGGTGCCTGGCTGGCCTTGAAGTCGCGATTGACCATCAGCGTCTGACCCGCACCGGGGGTCATACCGAGGACGTGAGCAATTTCGCGGAAGATCGTCAGGCGCAGTCGCGCTGTGTCATAGCGTTTTTGCTCCGACTCGATTTCAGTGAATGAAGTCACGGCCGAATCCACGCTCGGCGCAGCTGCGCCAACGGCGGTGGCGGCGCGCTGGCCCCATTCGCTCCAGTTCGTTTTGCCATCCGGCAACACATAGAGCTTGTCGAACTCCTGACGCTTGGCGTTGAACTCGCCAACGGCTTGAGTCACGGAGCCTCGCAGTGATTCCGCTTGCTTGTGCATGCGCTCATGGGTGCGACCCGCATCCGATTGAGCCCATGCCTTGGCGAATTTTTCGGGGATGGCAGCGTCGCTATGCAGCTTGTCTTCAATCTGTTTGAGTTCCTCCAAACTGAGAGCGTTGGCCGGGGCGGAGATGTGCGTCAAATTGGCCGCGAATTCGCGATACTGTTCCAGTTCTTCCAGGCGACCGTTCACAAACTCCTGATCGTCCTGGCTGAGTTTTCCGAAGCTTGGATCACGGGCCACGGCTCGCAGTTGTTCCATCTTGGGTTCGAGCGGCTCGGCCAAATAGCCGACCGGCGGCGGACCTTCGTTGTGGCGATACGCCGTCAACGCTGTTAATGCTTCTGATGGTTTCCAGGCATTTCGAAACATTGGCGTGAGAATGGCAAACGTGGCGACGGCGGCGGCAACCAGCCCGGCCGCCGTGACCAGCCGGCGGATGTTCAACTCGCCCTTTGATTTCCTATCGCGATGCGCCTTGGCGGCGGCGATGGCATCGCGGAACAGCTCGGCCACGCCGAACGGCTCGTCCTCGCGGCCCAAAGTGTTGGTCAACAGGGGCTGTTTCACACCCGTGGCGGCCGTGGCGAAGTTGACCGTGCCAAAACTCGGCGCGGCATTTTCATTGAGCACGTCGCTGAAGCGTTGCGTTGCTTCTTCTTTGCGCATCTCGACGCGCTCGGCCCACACGGCATGATTGTCACCGGCCTTGGCCAGCCGATCGCACTTAGCCAGCACCAGCCACAGCGGAAGACTTGGCTCATCGGTGCGGCGGCCGCGCTCTTTGCGAAAGCGCAACAGGAACTCTCGGAACTGCTGGCAATCCCGTTCCACTTGTTCGTCGCCGGCCGATGCGTCCAACACAAATAGCACGGCATCCGCCCGATAGACCTGTTGCGCCGTGCCATTTAACTTGGTGACATCGCGGCAATCGCAATCGAGCAAGACGGCATTGATCCTGGCCGCTTCATTCGGCTTGCCATCAACAAACGGATAAACTTCGATGGGATAGCTGCCCAGTTCGTCGAGGTGCGACTTGTTCGTTTGATCGTAGAGCTGTTTACGAAGCTGGCGCAGTCCATGTGACAAATCATTGATGCGGCCGCCCAGAGTGAGTTCCTGAATCTCAGACGCGCGGCCCAAGGCGCCGAGCAGCGATGACTTACCGCCTCCTGGCAAGCCGAAGAGTAGGATGCGCGCGGCATCGGGCGACAATGTCGCCTGACCGTTCTTGTTTGCAACGGCGGTCATGAGCGTTTCGCCTCCGGCGGCAATGACTGACCTTTGAATTCTTCGATCACGACTTTCCAACCGCCGCGCTCGGCCAGCGCGATTAACTCCGTGACGGCAGCATGATCCCGTGCCACGCTGTCATCGTAAAGTCGCAGGGCCACCGTGCCGGTCGTCGTCGCAGTGAGTTGCGGTTCCAACTGAATCAATGTCTTCGGCGCTGCCTCGTTATCGAGTTGATAGAACGCCGCTCCGCGAACCCGCGCGCCGCCCAAGACTGCGATCGACATTCGCATTGGCGCGGGTGGCTGTGGTGAACCACCAGTCAAAGTTGCGGCGTTCGTCTTGACCGGTGTGCCGGCTCCGCTTTCGCCGGGGCCGTAACCACCGCCGAGACCGAAGCCGCCGGTGCCGCTGAAGACGATCATGCCCACGGCAATGCCCGATGCCAATGCGGAAAGAATGCGCACCCAGCGGGTCATGAGCGGCGGCATTCGCTTACCGAGCAACATGGTGGTGAAAAAATTGACCAGGAAGCCGACGACAATCGCGCCGAGCACGGCAGCCCCGATGACAGCGAGGCCGGCTTGCGTGAGTTTGCCGGCCCGGTCCACGAGGTTGAGCGTCATCGTCGTTCCTTTCCGGCTTTGCCTCGAGGGTTGTCGAAACCGTGCGGCACATCGGCGAACCAGCGTTCGTAAGCGATCACCTGCCGTTGTTCGGGGTAACCAGTCAGTTCGCGTGGATACAGCATCAGCAAATATACCTCACGGCCAATCGCCGCCCTGCGTTCGCGCTCCACCAGTGCGAAAGCATCGGCCTGCGTGGCGATTTCCTGCCGTTGAATGCCCCGATGGTAAAGCCTGCCGGTTTCCGCGTCAATCTCCAACACACAGACGACCTGCTGCCGCACCGCTTTGTCGCGGTCGCCGACTAGCCGCTCTCGTTCCTTTTGCAGCTTCTCGATGTCGCGCTTTAGTGCTTCCGGATCGCCGGCAGGTGTCTTTTCTGTCGGCGGCTCTGCTTTCGCCCCTGCCTCATCACCCGGTTTGACATACGGCATCAACAGGAAGATGCAAAAGAGCAACGTCAACACATCAATCATCGGCACGAAGAACCGCGTGACGGCACGTTTGGGAGTTGGGATCGCCACGGGTTCAGCTCCCGGGGCGTTTTGGCCCGCCGGCCAGGACGAGAATCAGATCGCGGCCGGCGTTCACGGTCCATGTCGGCAGGATGTTCATGAGTGCCATGAACAGGCCGCTGCCGGTGGCTGTGATGGCGGGGGCGTATTTGCGGATGATCTCTTGCGGTGTGACTGGGCCGCTGATGGAACCGAACGTCTGCAAGATGCCGGCCACCGTGCCAAGCAAACCCAGGAGCGGAAACCACTCGGCCGCCTGAGCCAGGTGCGCAAGCCAACGATCGGGCCGTTCGTCGAAACCGGTTTCCCACCATTGCATGGCACGAAGCGCGAGAATCGTTTGCGCAGTGAATAGGGCCGCACCGAGTCCAAGGATCAGCCAATCAATGGGTGAAGTGCGAATGCGAAGGAGATAATCTTGCAGCGCATCCGGTGGTATCGCAAACACCACGGCGACGCCGAAAAGTGCCGGCATGATCGCGAATAACAACGGCAGCACTCCAGCCACCAGAAACCGTCGCACGGTTAGGCCTCCTCGCCTTGCAGCCACTCGGGCAATGGTTGCAGTCGTCCTTCGCGGTCCACACACGCCAGGGTGGATGAACCCTCGGCGAGCAACTCATGATCCCGCATCAATTCATACTTATGGTCGATCCGCACCTGCGTCACCCGGCTCACGCTCGTCCGCAGCGTCAGCAAATCGTCATACCGGGCCGGCCGGCGGTACTTCACTTCAATCTTATGGAGAACAAGAAAATAACCCTGATCCTCCATCTCCTTGTACGACTTGCCCAGCGGCCGCAATAACTCCGTCCGGCCCTGCTCGAAGTAAACAAGATAGTTGGCATGATGCAACAACCCCATCTTGTCCGTCTCGGCATAGCGGACACGGATCTGGATTTCGCCTGAGGAAACGGTCAATGGGTGTACTCACTTGGAAGGGCAATTACGAATTGGAATTATAGGAACGCGGCTGCTAAGCTACGCCGTTGAATTTGTTTCGGTCCATTTCGAACGCGGCTACGGCAAGTTGGATACGAATCTGGATTTCGCCGGTGATGATTTGCAAATGTGTGCTTCAAGTCAATTACACCCCAATTCACCTCGTTCGTTAGCTGTGCCTACCCATAGGTCACATCGCTGTACTCGCTGATGCGAATGTTCTCGTCAGCCAGCTCAAGTGCGCGGTCCAAGCTGTCGGTGTAAGACGTCCAATCTTTCAATGTGAACCAGTATTCACCTCTCTTTATGCCATCGGCATCATGGGCATCATACAGCCGCTCAACATCAACTCGGTAGGCTTGTTCGGAGATCTTTATGATCTGTGCTCGATGTCGCTTCGTTTGTCCCTCCACGATTTGGACGACCTCGTTCACTTAGGATTCTCCAAGGTACCGCGACGACGGCTACTTCTTCTCTCTCTTATAAAACGGCATCGCCACGACCTTGGCAGGCACGCGGGTGCCGCGGATGTCGATTTCCATCGATGAACCAACGGCGCTAGTTGCGGCATCAACATACGCCATCGCGATGGGCTTGCCCAAAGTCGGTGACGGTGCCCCCGATGTGATCACGCCGACTTCTTTGTCGCCGACCATCACCTTGCATCCTTCCCGTGCGCTACGGCCACCATCGAGTACCAAGCCGACACGAACGCGCCGACCTTTTTCTTCGTTCCGCTTCAACATCGCCGCTTTGCCGGCAAAGTCACCTTTGGCGGGCTTCACGGCCCAACCCAGACCCGCTTGATACGGATCAATGTCCTTGTTGAGTTCGTGGCCATAGAGCGGCATCGCTGCTTCGAGCCGTAGGGAATCACGGGCACCTAGTCCACACGGCACCGCACCACGCTTGACCAACTCATCGGCCAGCCTCACGGCTTCGCTGGCGGTGATCATGACTTCCAAGCCATCTTCGCCGGTGTAACCCGTGCGGCTCACGACGCAGTTGACGCCGCCGCAACGAGTCGGCATCGCGTAGTAATACTTGAGCGTCGAGACATCGTACTCGAACAATCCCGCGCACAATGCGACGGCCTTGGGTCCTTGCACCGCCAGCATCGCCGTGGATTCCGTGCTGTCGGTGATCTGTACATCTTTGCCGGCCGCGTAGGTCTTCAACTTTTCCATGACGGCCTGGCGATTGCTGGCATTGACCACCATCGCCCAGCCATAGGGCCAGCGGTATACGAGAATGTCGTCCACCGCCCCGCCGTCGTCATTGCACACCAGGCCATAGC
>JANNLP010000557.1:0-1561 GCA_031396905.1 Gemmataceae bacterium | reverse complement strand
GGTCAGGTTCGCGGGTGGAAAAACACTGACTGGGGCGACCGATTCAATGTCGATGTCGTATTGGACGAAGCGAAACTCGATCAGTTTGATGCGCTCGTGTTACCGGGTGGCGTCTTCAACCCCGACAAGTTGCGGACATTGCCGAAGGCTGTGGCGTTTGTGCGCGGCTTTGTCGATGCCAGCAAACCCGTCGCTGCGATCTGCCACGGCTCGTGGAGGCGGATGCCGTGCGCGGCCGGCGGCTAACATCGTGGCCATCATTAAAGACCGATATCAAGAATGCGGGAGGTACCTGGGAGGACGCAGAAGTAGTCGTGGACAAAGGTCTGGTAACAAGTCGGAAGCCGGATGACATACCAGCCTTTAATCGCCGTATGATTGAAGAATTCGCTAAGACGACGAACAAACTTCAACCGGCGACTCGATAGCTGTGAGCGAGTACTCAAAGAGAACGTCCGCGTACAATCGATTCGACTGCACGCGGACGTTCTTTGGTGTTTACTAGTATTAGCGATCAGTTTTGTCCGCACGACGAAGGACAATCGTGCAATTCGATTTGGTATGCGGCGTCGCCGTAAATTGTCCGTCGATTTTGAGTGAAGTCCGTTCCCCATCAGGGCGGACACTCGTCGTAGTCGCAGGAGTATCGTGCAAACAAATGGCGAGAATATCTTTGCTCAAGACATAGACGCCCGTCTTGGTCTTTTCGACCGTTCCACGTTCATTCATTTCCATGACGCGAATTGTGGCCTGGGGTCCGAATTCAAGCCGCATCGTCTTCATGTCATGCTTGGTGTCGGAATTGCAAGTCACAGTATTATTGGCGATGGTTACCGTCATTTTCTTGGCATCGGGCATCGGTTGCCCTTCTTTTTCCGCACTCAGGACGCTCCAGTTGCCGTCAAGCGTGAACTTCGGCGTGGCCTCTCGGTCCGATGGCTTCGGTGGTGATGTTGGATCCTGTTGCGGTGCGACGAACATGGCACATACCAGCAATCCGTACATGATGATCTCCTGTCGCCGGGAAGTGGATTGCCATGACTGACCCCGGCCATCAAGCGGGTCACGACAAGAAAAAGATCACAGGCGCCCCCATGACGCCGGTGATCGTCGAAATGCAGATCGCAGTCATTTGGCTTTTGAGGGAAGCGGCCTTGGCTCGGTGAAGCCAGATCCGTCCGTTGATTTCATTGCTTGCCATCGCTGCACGATCAAGCACTCCGGCACTATCTCATGCAACGACTGTGCCGAAGTTTCCGAGACTCAACTGAATTGACCAACGCTTTTACAAAATGCGGGAACCGTGCAAAAAAACCGGTGATCCCGTTGGTCCCACAATGTGTCGTGGACTGGCCATGCCTCATCCCGAGCAGAAAAATGCTCATGGAATCGCGCACCAATCAACAATGGCAGCTTCAACCCTTGATCAACAGTTGATCCAAAATGGCCACATGTTGGCGTGTTGGCGGCAACAACACCGAACTGATCAACTTGCGGCACGCAGGCCCGAGGTTCTCGTCGCGCAACGCTCCTTCGTATTCGTCTACGCCCAACTCTTCGC
>JANNLP010000526.1:0-2031 GCA_031396905.1 Gemmataceae bacterium | reverse complement strand
ATTGGAAGCGAAGAGGCATACTCCAACCTTGGAGCGGGCATCCTCGGCATCGCGTTGGCGGGCGCTGCGAAGTCACCCAGTTACGAGAAGCTTCTGGAAGAGCGCATCCTCAAGCCACTAGGCATGACGCAAACTCGCGTCACTCTATCTGGCGAAGACCGGGCCAAGCGATTGGCTCATGGTCACAATGCTGAAGGTGAAGCGACCAGCACGTGGGACTTCGGCTGCCTGGAGGCGTGCGGCGGCATCCGGTCCACCGTCAATGACATGCTGAAGTTCGGCCGGGCCGCGCTTGTGCTTGATGACAAGCAGCCGTTGTCGGCCGCCTTCAAAGTTGCTCAGCAGCCGTGGCGTGAACTCAAGGGCGGCAAAAAGATGTACACCGGGTTGCACTGGATACGCATGCCGTCGCCCAACAGCAAAAACACCCTCATCTGGCACAACGGCCAAACCGGCGGCTATCGTTCCTTCATTGGAGTGATCCCCGAACGCAAACTCGTCGTCGTATTGCTCGCCAATATCGCCCGCCCCGGCGATGAAGCGGCGATCAGCATCTTGAAATATCTGGAGCAGAGTGAGAAGTGACGGTGATAACAAGTAAACTGCCTCGACCCAGTCGATACTGGATCGCCGCTTTGGCCGTTGTCCTCGGCATAGCAGCGTATGTGTTCGTTTCACAGAAAGAGGCGCGCGAGTCTACAACGCCACTGCCAATGTCACAACCGCATGTCCACGTGCCGGGCACTTTTCCGGCAAAGGTAGCCGAACTTTGCAAGGAGGTGAATGAGGCGCGCAATCCTGACGAGGCGTATCGGAAGACATTCCAAATCCTTGGCAAAGAACATCGAATTACTGGCTCAGCGGTGGCTTCCTTCGAGTGGGATGTTGATGGCGGAATGATTGAGTGCCAAGCGGGAGGGTCGCCGATATTTGTTGACAAGGCCGAGAATATGGTACCGCTTCGGCGAACTCATAATACGATCGACGAGAATCTGTTTGGGAGCTTTGAGTTATCCGCGCCACGATTAAGTGACAATGAAATCTATACTTATTATTTGGGTAACGTCGATTTGTTCAAGGATGGCACTTACGGATATCGGGATGATGACGCAATACCTAAATTGCGGTACAAACAAGCGAAGAACTATTTCATACTGTTTCCGATTGGCATGTTTGAGGTTCAGCTTGCCCCCGGTCTAACCGGTGACAGCCACCTGGAGGACATCGCGGATAAATCAGTCGTTGCCAGAATTGACCTTCAAGGGCAATTGGCCGATGGCTCGTTTGACAAGCCGCGGTCCCTCTTCGTACGGAATCATCAATTGAAATATCGCCAGCTTACCATTGAGTCGGCTTACGGCGGAAAGTTGCCCTATAGCGCCTCACGTTCTTGGCGGAACTGGTGGAAGTAGTTCGTTAGCCCCCGAACCATTCCCGCCTCATCCCCTACACTATCTTCGTTCCGCCTCCCGGCCTTGGTTGTGCTGGGGGGGCTTCACCGTCGCTGGGCTGGCCGACCCGTTGTTGGGGCCGAGTTGGGCCGCGACCTTTGGAGGGCATTTCGCATGGTTTCACTCAAACTCCCCGATGGCTCGATTCGTGAAGTAACACCCGGCACTCGTGGCCGCGATGTTGCCGAGAGCATCGGCAAGCGGCTGGCCCAGGCGGCCATCGCCGTTAAAGTCGATGATGCGGTGCTGGACCTCGAACGCGAACTCCCCATCGACAAATCCGAATTCGGCTTCCGCATTCTCACTGAAAAAGACGCCGAGGCGCTTGATGTCGTGCGGCATTCCTGCGCTCACGTGATGGCCCGCGCGGTGATGCGGTTGTTTCCCGGCACCCAACTCGCCTTCGGTCCGGCAACTGAAACAGGCTTTTATTACGACATCGATTCGCCGACACCGATCCGCGAGGAAGACTTTCCGCGCATCGAAGCGGAGATGAAGAAGATCGTCGAGAAAGCCGAGCCGTTTGAACGGTTTGAACGGCCGACAGCCGAGGGCAAGGCGCTATGCGCTGACATGGCCC
>JANNLP010000046.1:0-8543 GCA_031396905.1 Gemmataceae bacterium | reverse complement strand
GACCCGCTCGGGGGGCTCGGTCACGAGTTGAGAACTTCAACTTGTGTGTTCCCGTCCGCATTGCTTTTCCTGTGTGCGCCTGCGCGCAGCCGGCATCGCCAGCATGGATCGTCGCGAGAGTGTATATCCGCTGGTTGAATGTGAATGTGATTGTCGCGGCCTTTTTCGGCCGCCCGGATCGGCAATCAAGGAATGCGTCGGCAGGATGCCACAACGGGGCGAAAAATGGGCAGGCGGGGTCGGTTTTCACTGACCTTGACACCCTTACAGCCCCGGTTATGGTCCGCCGTTCATCGTGGGGATGGCTGCGCGAAGATGCTGCGCCGGGGGGACCGGCGCGAAGTGGGAGGTTGCAACTTTGACAGGGCGGCACACAACTTGGCCACAGGCGCTTGCCACGCTGGCATTGGTGTGTTCCACGCTATTGGCCGCCCCGCAGACTTCACCGCCAAAAAATAGCTATTCAACAATCAAGACTGTCAACAGCCCAAGCGCGACACCGTCAGTGTCACGGCAAGCGCCGCAACCTCAGCCGCCGTTGCCTACGGGGCCGCTGTTGCCCGCACCGGGTCCGAACCCAAGTGCGGGAGCGCGACAGCTCAACATCATGCAGCGTTCGTCGGCACCGTTCCAAATTGGGGCGTTTCAACTGCCTAGCGGCGAGCAAGTGATCCTGGTGACGGGCGGCGTCCTGCTCACGATCCGTGACACCGGCGGCCTCGGTGTGCTTGACATTGAAGCCGAGCAACTCGTCTTCTGGACCCGCGGCGATTCCAACAGCACGCTCGACCGTTTGCGTTCGCCCGATGGCTTGCCGTCGTCGCAGGAACAGGAATTTTATCTCGCCGGTGATGTGCAAATCCGCAGCAAGTCGGGCCGGGAAGAGCGGAAGCTCCGCGCCGAGCAAGTGTATTACGACATTCGCCGCAACATCGCGGTGGCCCTCGTCGCCGACCTGGAAATCCGCGACCAGGCGTTGCCCGAGTTGCTGCACGTTAAAGCGGTTGAGTTGTTGCAACTTGGTCCCAAGCGTTTCGAAGCCACGGAGGCGGACATCTTTGCCAGCAAGCTACCGTCCGACCCCGGCCTGAAGTTGCACATGAGTCACGTCACCGTCGAGGACACCGAATACGCCAAGAAAACGCTGTTCGGCACGCCGCGTGTCGATGACGCTGGCCGGCCACTTACCGGTAATGAACGATTGGTGCGTGGCGAAAACGTCGTGCTCCAAGTTGAAGGTGTGCCGGTGTTTTACCTGCCGGTGGTGCAGGGCGACGCCAACGAACCGCTGGGGCCGTTGCAAAACGTCGGCTTCCGGCAAGACAGCGTTTTCGGCTTCCAGATCCTCACGACGTACAACATGTACAGCCTGTTTCGCCTTGATCCGCTGCCGAACACGCGCTGGACGTTGGAAAGCGATTACCTCAGCAAACGCGGCCCTGCGTTGGGCACCGAATTTCAGTATGCCGGCAAAGATCTGTTTGGCTTGGCGGGACCGTACCAGGGCAACATCAAAGCCTACGGTATCTACGACACGGGCACGGACGTGCTGGGCGGAGGCCGCGGCGAGAATGAACCGCATCCGGATTTTCGTGGCCGTATTCATGCCCGACATCAGCAGATATTCCTGGATGAGTTCACCTTCCAGAGCCAGGTGGCTCTCATCCGTGATCGCAACTTCATCGAGCAGTATTACAAACAGGAATGGGACACCGATCTCAATCAGGAAACCTACGCCTACCTGAAATGGCAGCGCAACAACTTCGCGGCGACTGGCTTGGTCAAACCCAACATCCGCGAGTGGATAACGGAAGACATCTGGTTGCCGAAGCTGGAAGGCCAGGCACTGGGTCTGTCGCCGTTCGAGTTGCTGACTTACAACGCTCGCGCCAGTGCCGGCTATGGCATATTGCGACCCACGAAAGAGCCGCAGTTCGCTTATTTGAACACCGATGTGCGTGACGACACCGGCCGCTTTGACATCAACCAGGACATCAGCTTGCCGCTGACCCTCGGTCCGGTAAAAGTCGTGCCGTATGCGATGCTGGATCTCACGGCCTACACGCGCGATCTCAATGGCGATACCACGGGCCGGGTCTACGGCGGCGGCGGCGTGCGCGGCAGCATTCCGTTTACCCGCGTGTATCCCAACGTACAGAGCGATCTGTTCAACCTTTGCGGCATCAATCATAAGATCGTACTCGGCGGCAATTACTTCATCGCAGAGTCGAATGAGCCGTACTCCAGCTTTCCGCAGCTTGATCGTCTCAACGATGATGCCACGGATCAGGCGTTACGCAACATCACGCCCCGGCAGATCGCGCTAAACCCGGCACATGGCGCTAATCTGGTGAACTCGCCCATCTTCAATCCTCAAACCTATGCCATTCGTCGGATCGTCGATAACCGCGTGGACACGGTGGACACCATCGAAGTCCTGCAAGCAGATATTCGCCAGCGCTGGCAGACCAAACGCGGCTATCCCGGCATGCAACATGTCGTCGATTATCTGACTCTCGACCTGTCGGCATCGTTCTTTCCGCATCCGACCCGTGACAACTTTGGCAAAAGCGCCGCGTTTCTTGAATACGACACCGTATGGAACATTGGCGACCGCACGGCCATCGTGTCGAGCGGCTTGTACGATCCACAGGACGATGGTGCACGAATCTTCGCTTTGGGCGCCTACCTGAACCGTGCCGACCGAACTAACTTCTACGTCGGCTACCGCGCGATCGATCCACTCGATAGCCGCGCACTGACCGCTGCGGTGACATATATCTTCAGCCCGAAGTACGCTCTTACTGGTTCCTCGACATACGACTTCGGCACCGAACAGAGTCTGTCGAACTCACTCGTCGTCACTCGCATCGGCAGCGACCTGACCACGAGCTTTGGCATCACTTACAACGCCCTGCTGAATAACTTCGGCTTCACGCTGGAGTTGGTTCCGAATATCGTGGCCGTGGGCCGCAATCGCTTTACGCCGTCGGCCTTTGGCTCGACGCTCTTCCGGTAATGGTGGCACCATGAACTTTCGCGTGGTCCGTCCTGATATGCTCGACCCGGTGCCGACGCCCTCGCCGCGCACCTGGCGGTCCAAGTTCGGTGAAGCATGCAAGGGTGTCAAGCTCGGCGTGCGCGGGCAATCCAGCTTCTTCGCCCATTTCTTCGCGGCGACCCTGGTGCTGGTGGCTGCCACCACATTGCAATGCGATTGGATCGAATGGTGCGTGCTGCTGGGCTGCATCGGCTTCGTGATGACCATGGAACTGGTGAACAGCGCGATCGAGGCGTTATTCAAAGGGCTGGATGCCTCGGCACGCGATAAACACGTCGGCACATTGCACATCGCTGCCGGTGCGGTTTTGATGGCCAGTGGCACGGCGGCAATAATCGGTTTGGTCGTTTTTGGCCGCAAGCTAATGGCATATTACTCGCCGGCACTGTAGCGCCACGTTATCCGAATGCGCCACCGCGAGTTGCCATTTGGGCTTTCGTGGGGCCGTTGTGCCGCTCGCCAATGTTGCCCGATGAGCTAATATCATCTATAGGCGTCCCTGTTCGGATGGAGGCGGATCATGTGGCGGTTTTCATTAGTCGGCGTAGTGGTGTTCAGCATGGCCAGCGCGGCCTCGGCACAGACTCCGGCGGCAGAGGATAAGTCGGCCGTCACGTTTGACACCGTCGATCACGTCCGTCTCAGCGGTACGTTTTTCAAGGGAACCAAGGGTATCGATTCACCCACCGTGATCATGATCCATCGCTTCAACAGCGACCGCACGGCCAAAGGTTGGGAAGGTCTGGCGACGCAACTCCGGGACAAGCTCGGCTGCTCCGTACTGACATTCGACCTGCGCGGGCACGGCGGCAGCAAGTCTGTGCAAAACAAGTTCTGGAATTTCGACCACAACAAGAACGGCATCCGCGGCGGCATGGCGCCGAAAACCAAAAGCGAAATCTCCGCGGCTGAGTTCAAAGGAAGCTATTGGCCAATCCTCCTGAACGATGTGGCGGCCGCGCGATATTTCCTCGATCAACAAAACGACGCCCAGTTGTGCAACTCGAGTTCGATCATCGTTATCGGAGCGCAAGAGGGAGCAAGTCTGGGCATGGCTTGGATCGCCAATGAATGGGACCGCCGGGCATTGCCAAGCGGCACGTCGTTACTGTCGGTCACACCCACGGGGCATATTCCCGGAGAAGACATTTCGGCCGCGGTGTGGCTGGGGCCGGCCGCACGGGTCGGCAACACCACGTTCAAAGCGGCAGAGTGGTTCGGCAAGAACGGCAAAGTGCGCGAATCCACGCCGATGTACTTTCTCTATGGCAAAGACGATCCCAATGGCTTGATGGTCGCCACCGTGATGCAGGCACTCAAGAAGCCGCCCGATGGCGTACGCTCGAAGCACGCGTTCGACAAAGAGGAAAAGCTGAACACCAAGCTGCCCGGCCAGGACCTTGTTGACAAGATGAGTGCCGAAGTGGACAAGAAAGTTGCCGACTACATTGACAATATCTTGAAGAATCACCGGAAGAACGTCGGCTGGAAATCAATGAACGCGGCGGCCCCAACATTGTTCCCCATCACAGCCTATGGATTTCAGCCGCCGAGCTAAGTCATGCTGTTCGTTCGAAAGGGATTTGGCCTTCGATTTATGAGAGGCCGCGCACCTAAATCATTCGGTGTTAGACAAAAATGAATAAAGACACTTGCATTTGGATTGTCGGGACTGTACGATAGGTTGTGAGAAATAGAATTGGCAAATATGTATCGGCAAACAGGACTCGCACCCCTCGGCCGAACGTCGCAATGGATAATATTCCCGCACCGGGCGGTCCGGGGCGTGAGCCCGTATGACGGATTCTTTGAGTCTCGCGTTCCGCTGCATTTCGGGAAAAGGAGAGCGTCGTGACCACTAAAACAACCCGGCGGGGATTCACGCTAATTGAGCTTTTGGTCGTGATCGCGATCATCGCGATTCTCATCGGACTGCTGCTGCCAGCCGTGCAAAAGGTCCGCGAGGCGGCAGGGAGAACGAAATGCGCCAACAATCTTAAGCAGTTGGTTTTGGGGCTTGTGGCGCTGGAAGGCGAGCGAGGTTTTTTTCCACCTGGATACGGCGCGATCGGCGATGCCAACATACAGAAAGCCAATGCGCCGCGCCTGCGAGTCCCGTCGCACCCGACGACCCGTTTTCCGGCAGGCACCACTGGCAACGGAACGATGCGTAACGGCACATGGCACATGTGGGTATTGCCTTTCATCGAACAAGGTCCCTTGTTTGACAAACTTCCCCGAGCGACCCCCGGTGGTCCGCCTTGGGCCAGTTGGCAGTGGTCCAGAAATGCCCAGCCGGACCAATTTGTTTGTCCTTCCGACCCGCGATATCAGGAAGTGTTTGGCAGCACATCGGCAACCACCGACTACGCTGGCATGGCCGGGACTTGGGTCAAGTCGCCGACCGGCAACATGGGCGGCGATGGCATGCTTTTCTGGCGTTCGGCGGTGAGAATCTCCGATATTCAGGATGGCACGGCATACACCGCGATGGTGGTCGAGCGCCCTCGCTCGGTTAACTTCGGTGAATGGGGCTGGTGGTACGCGAATCTCACTGATTCGCCGATGGGAGGTACCCCGGCGTGGGACGAGGACGTCCTGGTCGGGACTTCTGAACCAGGAACTGGCGATAGCTCGTTAACTGGCGGTGGTGGTTGTCAGAATTCTGTAGCCTCAACTACCCCGCCCTATTTGCCCAAGTATGACCCACCGAAACGGTCAGCGACTTTTCCCAGCGACATTTGCCGTTGCGGCCCATGTGACCACTTCCGCGTGTGGAGCCAGCATTATGGCGGCGCGCAATGGGCGATGGTCGATGGGTCGGTGAAGTTCATTCCGTATCAATCCTCGACGGCCGGGCGCCTCATCATCAAGGCACTTGGCACACGTAATGGTGGCGAGGCAATCGACGATTCCAAGATGCCCTTTTAGTGATATTACATGGCGGGACGCGACCAGCGTCCCGCCGTTTCTTTTTGCCATGAAGGACCTTCGAATGCGGCCGTTGCTGAATTCTGTCTTGACGCTTTCGATACTTGTCTTCGTCGGCTGCGGCGGCAGCAGCGAAACCAAGGTCACTGGCACCGTTACTTACAAAGGCAAGCCATTGAACAGTGGCTATGTCCTTTTGAAATTTGAGAATAACAACGAAGTAAATGGCCAAATCCTCGGCGATGGGACCTTTGAGATCTACACCACGGATCGCGGCAAAGCCTTAATTGCAGTCGGCTCGCCTAAAATCGAGCCGGTGAAGGAGACGCGGGGTGGACCGCCTGTCGATACGAGCAAACTACCAGATCCGGCCAAATGGGTTGAGATTCCCGCCAAATACGCGGACCCGGCAACATCGAGTAAGGAAGTCACGATCAAGTCCGGAATCAACACCGTTAACATCGACCTGGAGTAGCCGGTTTCGGTACGATATCGCCATGTCGTACCGGCTATCACCGCTTGTATTGTGTGTGTGTTTCATTCCAGCCGGTCGATGCGCTGACCCGCCGCCTGGGTTCCATCGTAGTCCATTTTTCAACGAATGCGTCCGCGAGCAGTGGGTCGAAGGCGATGTTCGCGTTCTGATTAACGTATCTGGAACATTCGATGCAAAGCTGCCGACACGACTGGTGATCTTTGCAACACCGAACGGCAATAGCATCGAATGGACGCTGGGTTGCGGCCAGGCACCGGGTCTGGACTGGCATTTTGAAATTCAACATGTTGCCGCACAAATTCGTCGGCTGCGCGAGTTGACGCCAAACGAGAACATTGTGCTAGCGTGTTTGGAGCCCGAGGGATTGGCTTGGCCGGCATGGCGCAAGAAACACGCCGATGCACCGGCCCGAGTTCGGCGGATTGTCGATTGGGCGCGCGAGCAGATTCCGCTTGGCTCAAATCGCGTCACGCTGACCGGTCACAGCGGCGGAGGCAGCTTCACATTCGCTTTCCTCGACGCGGCCGACGCCATCCCGGATTTCGTCGAACGCATCGCCTTCCTCGACTCGAACTATTCATACGACGACGGCAAGCAGCATGGCGACAAGTTGTTCGCGTGGCTGAAGGGCGATACAGCGAGAAAGTTAAGCGTGATTGCCTACGACGACCGCGAAATCACGTTAAACGGCAAGCGCGTTGTTGGCTCCGACGGCGGCACGTATCGCGCATCTCACCGAATGATGACGCGGTTCAGGAAAGACATACCGCTGACGGAATCCAAAGAAGGCGATCTCGTTAACCAT
Organism: Gemmataceae bacterium; assembly: GCA_031396905.1. Classification (GTDB taxonomy): domain Bacteria; phylum Planctomycetota; class Planctomycetia; order Gemmatales; family Gemmataceae; genus JAIBBI01. The sequence continues at coordinate 1,250 of JANNLP010000046.1, read as the reverse complement.
CTCGGCTTCAACAGCCAGCTTGCATTTCGCGTCCATCAGAATCCGGGCAACAAAATTCTCCACACGGCACTCGTCGGCGAAATGAATGGTCTGCTGCAAGCCCTCACCGAAGGCGAAGCCAACACGTGGGGCACTTTCGGCGGCCCGCGCGCATTCTCAAAGTTGGTACAGCAAGCGCCCCGCATTCCACCACGCCCGGCCGATGCGATTGGCGGCCGTGCGTTCATGCAGTCAATTGCCAACATGCCGCGCGGCGACCGTGAAGAGGCGATTGCCTCCGAAATCCTGCGAGGCAACATCCCGGAGTTTCTTCGTAAGTTCAGCAAGATCGAAGTCAAAAGCAATCAACACGCCGCGACCTTTGATGTCATGCCCGATTACCTTTCCGTGGGTTCGGATGCCGACTTCGTGCGCATACCGATGAATCCGCTTACCGCGCAGAGGATCGCTGACGCATTCGGTTGTGCGTTGCCAACACGCAAGATTGTCGATGACGTGTATCGGAATGCCGCCGCGAAGCTGGAACCAATCCCGTTAACGGAAGCGCGCGAGGCCGTTTCTACATTCATTCAACATCACGACCTGATCGAAAAACAACGTTTGAGTGAGGAGTTTGGCCTTCTGGTTGCCGGCGTCAAGAAAGATGTCGTCATTTCCAATCGACTCAATGAAAAGGCCAACCGCGTTGCTCTGTATGGCTGGCACAAACGAGATGGCGCGCCGATTCAGCCGCTCACCGTCGTTCATGTTGACTGGTACGTCGATTACAGCCACGGCGTGCGGTTGATGTCGCGCAATATCACAGTCGATGGCAAGCCGCGCGATGTACGGCACGTATTGCAGAGCGCGGCTCTATGCGGCTTACTCAGCGACGAGGGGCCAATCCTGCGGCCAAGTTACTGATGTTGTCAAGAAATACCGTATTTGCATTCGCCCTCGAAAGAGAGGCCAAGCCATTTAGGCGCACGTGCCCGCTGGCTCGCATCATCGTCACTGGTGTCGGGCCAGCGCGAGCGGCCAATGCCATTGCCAAGGCGATCCAAGAGCAACGGCCCAATGCGGTTGTAATGTCAGGCTTTGCCGGTGCGCTAGTTACAGGATTGAATGTCGGTGACATCATCGTGTCCACCGATGTCTGTTCTGATTGGAGTGTGGGCAACCGACATCAGCAGGGCGACACTGACGTGTCTATCGGCGGTTTTCATGATTCCCCTCCCTCGCAGGGAGGGGTAGGGGAGGGTTTCATTGCG
>JANNLP010000483.1:0-3076 GCA_031396905.1 Gemmataceae bacterium | reverse complement strand
GAATCGGCTATCACGGCCCACCGCCACTTTTCCGCCACCCAACGACATTCCAAACGCTGCCGCGTAGCGCAATACCACTTCAGGCGTTAGCTCGTCGCCGACGATACCGCGAATACCGGACACGCTGACAATCAACGCCATCGCCCGCTCCCATCATCCCGCGATCGGCTCAATACCAAGGTCGCGAATTGTGAACAGCGGCAGAAAATCGTACTTGGCCAGCCGTTCGCGCGCGCCGTGCAATCGATCCACAATGCAAACCACACGGCTCACCACCGCGCCGACTTCTTCAGCGGCTTCAATGGCCTGCACGCATGATTCGCCGGTGGTCAGCACGTCGTCGAGGATCACAACATGATCGCCGGACTTCACTCTTCCTTCGATGCGCTGTTGGCTGCCGTGCTCTTTGGCTTTCTTGCGGACAAAGAAGCCTTCCAGCGCTCGGCCGGCTTGTTGATAGCGGTAAACACATGCCGTCGCCATCGGAATCGCGCCAACCTCCAGACCGCCCACGGCTTGGATGGTCAAATCCTCGGTAGCACGGAAGAGCAACTCGCCCAACAGAGCGACGGCTTCGGAATAAAACAACACATGCTTGGAGTTGATGTAAAATGTACTGCGCTTGCCCGACGCGAGAACGAAGTCGCCGAACGAGAGTGCACGAGTCTTGAAAAGCTCGAGCATGCGATCACGGACAGGATCATTCATCGGCGGTCCCCGCGGCAACGACGGCAGTTTACGATTCGGTCGATCCATCGACCAAGGAGAGCATCATGGACAAAGAAACCGTTTACGGAGAACCTGAAATACCCGTCAAGCTCGCCGAGTTCGGCCTGGACCAGTGGAAGATGGAAGATGGCTGGCTGCGGCGAAAATTCAACACAGAAAACTGGCCGACCACTCTGTGCCTCGTCAATGCCATCGGTTTCCTGGCGGAAGCCGCATGGCATCATCCGGATTTGGCGGTCACATATGCCAAAGTGTGGGTGAAGCTTAAAACGCACTCCGCCGGCGGCATCACCGACAAGGACTTCGCCATGGCACGCCGCATTGAGGACTTGGCGCTATGGCGACCGCAGCCCGGGGGGCCATTGGAGGGGAATCCCAACAAGTGGGTGAAAGGGTGATACCGATAACATAATTCGTACGAATGGCGTTGTCAATCGGTGGGTCTCGAAGACTCGACCCACCCTACACGCAGCCTGACCGACGTTGAGTTAGTTGACGTAGGGTGGGTCGAGTACTCGAGACCCACCCTATTGAGATGGTTCACACTCTTAAGTTACATGCGTTATCGTTGCGGCGGGTGGCTTGGACGCTCGCGCATATCCGGCCAATATCATTGCGGGCACCAAAAGCGCTAATACCTTAAGATTCAGCGCCAAGCTGATGCCATGCCAGGTCGCAAATGATGCTTTTGCCGCTTCATTATCAAATCGCAACCCGCGCAACTCACTCACGTGCTGATTCACGGGCCAACCGATGGCCACCAGGATCCCGGCAACAATCAACAACCCCGCTCGCCACTTGGCAATTCGTCCGGGTTGCGTCACCAACCAACCGATGGCGGTCGCGCTTGCGATCGTCCCGCAGATTGCCTGCAATAGGAAGTACGCCGGAAAGAGTGGCGCGACGGCGACGCCGCCTAGTCGACTACCTATGTCCGCTTCGATCTGGCTTACGGAGAACCAACTGGGCGGATTGGCAACCACGTCTTTCATCGTGGCGAATACCGTCGGCGCGACACCGAGAGTAAAGAACCACGCGGCTCCGCACCACATTCCCAGGGCCAGCGCGTGAAGGCCCGGTGTGATTTTCGACCAGCGCTCCAAGCTGCCGAGCCGTGACTCCGTCCCGGCACGCAGCCGTGCGATGTTGGCGCGATGCCGGAACACGACCAACGCCGACACGACGAGTGCAAACAGCGTGGCGGGATTGTCGATTCTTGGTGTGAAGCTGAACTGTGCCATGGCCAATACGATCGCCGCGACAATGGACGCCAACGACATTGTGCATCCCGCGAGTATCGTCGAAATGAAAGCCAGGATCGACAAACCGGCCGGCGCGGGCAATAAGACAAGGACGACGCCGGCGCCGGTAGCCACACCTTTGCCCCCGCGAAAGCCTAGAAATGGCGAGAACATGTGGCCCAGGATGGCGCACAAACCCGTGAGCACGGCAATGATATCCGTCTCGCCACGAAACCACATCGCGAGGCCCGCCGGCACGAGGCCTTTGAGCAAGTCACACACGAAAACGAAAATACCCCAAGGCTTGCCGAGTAGTCGCCCAATGTTGGTCGCACCCACGTTGCCGCTGCCGGCTTGAAATGGGTTAATGCCTTTGGAACGTGCAATAATGACGCCGAATGGGATGGCACCGCAACAATATCCGGCCACCGGCATCATGTAATCGGACACAGTCAGCACGAGTTGATCTCTCAGCCAGCGGCCTTCAGTCGGCGTTCAATGACATTGGCCAGCACCCGCTCAAAAGCGCGGACATGGTGGTCGAACGTCCAATTCGCCGCACCGGCGCGGGCGGCGTGGCTACCGGTAGTTCGCCGGTCGGCATCGGTCCATTGCGTTATGGTAGCGGCCAGCGTCGGCAAATCGTGGGGATTGGCTATGACGCTACCTGCCTCCGGCGGTAGTAACTCGCTTGCCCCGTTGTTCGTCGTGGTGATCACCGGCACACCACACGCGAGCGCTTCCAGTACGACTCCCGAACAAGGATCGTAAAAGGTCGGGTGCACCAGCAGATCAGCGGCGAACAACACGCGGCGAACATCGCCACAGTGACCAACGAATTGAACACGATTCGCAACCCCAAGTCTCCGGGCCAGCCGTTGCCATGGCTTTGTCTTGTGGCTTCCCACAACCAACAGACGGAATGGCGAATCCGCACGCAACAGCGGAAGGCAGCGCAACAATGGCTCCAAGCCTTTGAGCCGATAATTCATGGCGATCAACGCCCCGACGACGTTTGATTCGTCCAGCGACCATTGGTCACGCATTGCCGCCCGCAGCGCCGGCCGATCATGCTCCGCGAATCGGTTTGGGTCAATCGCGTTGTG
>JANNLP010000467.1:0-3949 GCA_031396905.1 Gemmataceae bacterium | reverse complement strand
AGATCGCCAAGCTTCACGTCGGCTTCAGTCACAGTGACGCGCACCGTCTTTCGGGCCAGCGGATCGGTCAGGCAACCGCTCGGCTTGGCGTAGATTTCGAAAGCCAGATCATAGTCACCGGCCGGCACGCCGCTTATGCGGAACGAGCCATCGGGAGCAAGCTTGACGAACCAGTGTTGCAGAGTGTTGAGATAGGCCATGCCTTCCTGCGAATGCCGCCAGGTATCGCGCCAGCCGTTGCGGACATCGAATCCCAACTTGGCAATTTCCGGAGGCGGCGCGATGCCGGGCGAACGGCGAATCAGGTAGTTGATCGAGTAGTTGCAATCGAGATCGGCCGGCACCGGACCAATCAGCTTGACCTTGCCACTCACGGTGCTGCCAACGGAACCAAGTTTGAGATCGACCTGTTGCGCCGGTTGCAGATCCAGCGGCGTGGTCGGGCTGGAGCGATAGATCTCGTCTTTCCACGGTCCGAGTAGGCTCCACACGACCACAGGGACCGGCGGTACGCGCGGGAACTCAAAGCGGCCCTCAGCATCGGTAATCATCTGGAGATCGACGCTGATTGATGGATCAGCCCCGCCTTCGATCCGGATCGGGCGCAAGATGACGCGGGCACCCGGAATGACGCGGCCGCCATCGTGGAGTTGACCCCGCACCGATGCCCAGCGTCGAATGCGCAACGTGCCGGCATCGTATTGATCGATGGGGAACTGCGCTTGTGCGAAGCCTGCGTCGGCCTGCACGGTCACCGCAAATGGCTCACCCGAATTTGGAAACGTAAAACGCCCATCCGTGGTGGTGATCGCCTGGTTGTTGCCTGAGTTCTCAAACAGCGTGCCCCGATCCGTAGGAGTTCCCAGCAGAACAATCGCATTGCTGACGGGACGGCCATTGTCATCGACCACTGTTCCCGCAACGGGCTGGCTGGGTTGAAGTCGGAAATGCTGGATGCGGCCTTCATCATCGCCGACGCGGAACTGCGGCCCGTCCTGCGTGCGATAGCCGGGTGCTTCGATCCGCACGCGCAGCGGAATGTCGGTGCGTTCGACGGGTAAATCCAGTTTGCCGTCCTTGCCGGGTTTGGCGTTTTGCCGCTCGGCGTGGAGCCAGTCTTTGCGAAACACGTCGATCGGGATTATGGTGAACGACGGAATCGGCTGTCCGGATTTGGCATCCGTGACATTCCCAGTCACGCGGTGCGGCGCTTTGAGGACAACGGTTCGCATGGACGAGCCGCCGGCAATTTCCAACTCCTCCGCCGCCGTATTCACGGAAGCGAACGAGAGCTTGACGGGATCTTCAGGTGCCCAAGTCCATTCCCAGATCCCGTCATTGTCGGCACGCGCTGGTATCTTGGTGTCGCGCATGGCGTCAAAGCGGCGGTTGTAAAGTGTTTCATGCCCTCTCCAACCACGAAGCGTGACATAGGCACGGGGCATGGGCTTGCCGGCGCTATCGACAAGCTGCAACTTGATGGTCGTGCCACGAGTCAGGCGAAAGTCCTTCGCGGCCATGCCGCTCTTCACATCCACCGCCCGCATTTGCGGTGCCCAACCAGGTGCGATGACGGTCAGGTGGGTCGATTGCGGCAGGAGCGGCGGCAGCCGGAACTGTCCATCGGCATCCGTGGCGAAGTCGCGCGGTGAACTCGGAAAATACGCTACCTTGCCATAAACGATGATCGCATCTTTCACGGGTTGACCAGCAGAATCGACAACGCGTCCACGGACCACGATTCCGCTCTTCAATGTCGTCACCGCCGACTGTTGGTGCAGCATCGCCGTGTTGATTCCGGCCAGCCTTTGACTTTCTTCCCACATTTCGTCGGCGATATAATCCGGGTGGGAAACCAACAGCGAATACGTCCTGGCCTGATCTTTCGGCGCGTTGTGAATTCGCCACCGACCCTCGGCATCGGTTGTCGCCGATTCATAGACGTAGGGTCGCGCTCGATCCGCGCTTGTGGCCGATGGATCACTGTTTTTATCACGCACTTTAACCTGAGCGCCGGCGATCGCTTTGCCATCCGCGTTCACAACGCGGCCGCCGATGGCAACGCCGTCCTTAAGCTGAAAAGTAAACTCGGCAGGCAGCGCGATACCTTTGGCCAGTTCGTCTTCTTCCCACGCTGCGCACAGCGATACACACGTTCCTTTACTCGCCCACAGCCGCACGATGTAGAACGACGCTGGCAGTGCAATCTCGACGGTGCCAGCCGCGTCGGAAGCATAGTCGCGCTTGTACTTGAAGTCCTTTTCGTGTGTCCAAATGCCGACGTGGATGTTGGCGCCATTGAGCGGCTGGCCTTGGGGATCAAGTACGACAACGCGCAATTTGCGCGCGGCGGCTGGGTCCATCGGCGGCGCTTCCGCTCGCGCCACGGGTTTTTCCGGTGGGACCGGTTGGTCGGTCGAGGCAAACGCATACAGGCCGAAACCGCAAGCGGCGACGACCGCCATGATCGACGCGGTGATCTTGGTCACACTCAGACCCGAGGTGAGTGCCGCGATGCCCGCCGGGACGACGGCTCCGCTGATCGTCAATGCTGTTGTGCTGGCCAAAAGTTCTCCTGGAATAACGGCGACGCCCAGTGGAGCGATGAGTAAGCTGCGCACATCGCCCTCGCCGTAGCCGCGACGGCGCAGGCGGTCGGCAAGGCGTTTACGGCCGCGGTCGAGCAGGCCGGCGAGAGCGCCGCGCGTCACGCCAAGGGCAGTCGCGGCGTCCGCTTGCGTGCGGCCTTGCCAGTAGACGAGCAGAAGCGGGACTTTTTCACGTTCGGTGAGTCCGGCGACTTCGTCGTCAAGCGCGTCGAACAACTCGCGGGCCGTCATCGCCTCCAACGGCAGCGGCTGCATGAGTCGGGCGGGTGCCCGTTCACGGACGGCCCGGCGCGATTTGGTGCGCAACGATCGGGCACAGATTCGCTGAGCCGCGCCGTGCAGCCAACCGGCTAAGACTTCCGGTCGTCGAATCGAACGGCACTTGCGCGTCAGCAGCAGAAACACCGCTTGAAAAGCGTCGTCAGCATCGGCTTGGCCGAGACGACGTCGGCAAGCGCCTAGTACCATCGGCCCGTGGCGCTCAACGATGGCTTGAAAAGCGGCGTGGTCCTGCGTCGCACAATAAGAACGCAATAACTCGGCATCCGTTGTTGGCGAGGCGTAGTGGCGTCGCAGATAAGTAAGCAGCGCGGCCGACATTGGCGGACTCCGGCAGGACACCATTACCCAGTATAGTGCCCGGTGGCGGAAGAAATGTGCGCTAAATTTGCGTGATGTCTCTCCGCGCTCCGCTGCGGGGTACCTTCGCGTCGCGGCTAAACGGTTGGGATTTGGGTCATGTCTTCGCGCTCCGCTGCGGGGTACCTTCGCGTCGCGGGTAAACGGGTGGAATTCTGTGTTGTGCTTCTACCGTTGCGCGGGCGCGGATGCAAATCCTTCACCGAGGCCGACGGGGCCGGCGAAGAGGTCGATTACGGGGATTGGTTTGCTTGCGTGCATCCTGGCTCGGTGCAAGTGACATGGCCTCGCGAAACGGCACTTCGCACTGTGCGGCTCAACACGCTATGACGGTTTTCGCCCGGTGCAGCCGTAGACTACCTGCGGGGAGTGGTATGCGTTTCGCGGTGCTGATACCGTGTCGGCGTCGCAGTGACTGACGTTACGCCGGGCTAGCCTGTGTGATCGATTGGAGATGGACTATGACGGCTCGACTCGCAGCTTTGTTTCTTGTCCTGGTTGGCGTGCCGAGCCGGGCGGACGACCTGACACGGATACTCACGAACGGGGAAAAGCCCGCGGACCACCGACTGACCGATAAACCGCGGAATCTCGATGGCTATTTCCCGTTCCAGCCGCCGGCCGATCTCAAGACCTGGAACAAACGGCGCGGCGACCTCAAGGTGCAATTGCAAGTGGCCCTCGGTCTGTGGCCCATGCCC
>JANNLP010000408.1:0-8602 GCA_031396905.1 Gemmataceae bacterium | reverse complement strand
TCGCCGACGCGGTTGACGGCGATGTGCGACACGGTGCGCACACTGGACAATCGGTTAGGCCATTTGGTTTCGAAGCTATGAAAATCGTGTTTGCCCTTGAGGTGCTGACAGGCCCGATGCATCGCGGCGGCATCCAGGTTGCGGCGGATGTGGTAGCAGTACCGCCGCAGCAGCGGGTCCGGCGTGTCGCCATCGTGAATCACGTAACGATACAGTTTACGTTTCGCATCATCGCTGGCATTGAAGGACAGATTCGTTTCGGAAGCATGGCGAACCACGACATCCTCTGGCAAGCGTGAATTGAGCGCTCGAACAACGTCGTTGCATGAGTACTGCGCCATCGTGAAGAAGTTCACGACCTGGCCGACGGCGTGCACACCGGCGTCGGTGCGGCCGCTGGCTTTCAGCCGAATTCGTTTCTCACCCGTGAAATCGGTGATGGCCGTCTGCAGCGTTTCCTGAACCGTGCGCTGGCCCGGCTGCATTTGCCAGCCTTGAAAATCAGTTCCGTCATACGACATGGTCAGGACGATGTTGCGCATCATCAACGCCGCAGCTCAAGGAGCTTCTCGGCAATTTGCACGGCATTGGTAGCCGCGCCTTTGCGAAGATTGTCAGCCACCACCCAGAGGACCAGCCCGTGCGGCACCGTTGGATCGCGGCGAATGCGGCCGACAAACACTTCATCGCGGCCTTCAACTTCCAGCGGAAGCGGAGCTGATTCACACAATACGACACCCGGTGCGGTTTTCAGAATTGCCCGGGCATCATCGACCGATAAGGCATTGGCAAACTGCGCCGTGATGGCCAGACTATGACTCACCCGTACGGGCACGCGGACGCAGGTCGCCACGACCGGAATGTCGGCACCGAGAATTTTCTTGGTCTCCAACACCACTTTGGTTTCTTCTTCGGAGAAGCCGTCCGAGCCTAGGGTCCAATCATGGGGCAACACATTACCGGCCAGTTGCCCTTTGTGAGCGACGGGTGCCGGCACCGGTTCGCCGCGACTCATTGCCTTGGTTTGCGCATCGAAGTCGGCGAGACCCTTGGCACCTTTGCCGCTGGATGATTGATATGTCGAAACCACCACACGCGCCAGACCCGCCCGACGATGTAATGGCGCCAACGCCACGGTCAATGGGATGGCCACGCAATTGGGATTGGCAACGACACGCTTTGGAATGTGTTTCAACTTCTCGGCATTGACTTCGGGAACCACCAGCGGCACATCGGCGTCCATGCGCCAGGCCGAGGAGTTATCGACGACAATGGCCCCGGCAGCAGCAGCAATTGGGCTGAACTCGCGGCTCACGCTGGAGGGTATGCTGGAGAGGACGATGTCCACGCCGGCAAACGCATCGGCATTTAATGCCTGGATCTGGTAAGTTTGGCCTCGAAATACGATCGTCTTACCCACACTTCTTGGCGAAGCGAGAAAGCGAATCGAATCAACGGGGAATCTGCGCTCCTCCAACACTCGGCGCATGAGATCGCCGACGGCTCCCGTCGCACCGACCACCGCAACATTCACGCTCAAACGTCACCTCGTGTTGCCATTGGGATCATCGTAGATTCCCGGCCGTTGCCGAGCCAGAGCGCAGCGATGAGCGCCAGACCAACTCCTGCCCATGACAGCCAGCGGCCGTACGACCGATAAACCGGATCAAAGTGAAACACAACTCGATGTTTCCCTGCCGGCACCATGCATCCTTGAAAGTCACCATCGGCACGTGTGATCTCTGCCGGATCGCCATCAATGGTCGCGTGCCAATCGGGGTGAAAGCTCTCGGCCAATACCAGCATGCGGGGTGCGTTCGTACCAGCATCAATCTCAATTTGACCAGGACGATTTGTTTTCATCTTAAGGTCAGTGGAAATATCCGTGGCCGCGTTTTGCCACCGCAACCTTGGCAGTCCATCGATAGGTTGCCACTTGCCTTCAACGTAGCGCCAAGTCGTTGCAGCCAGCCGCAGCCCGTCAACAGTTTGATAATCCAGAGATCGCGGCGGAGACAGTCCGACGTAGCCGCCGGTCAGCGACCACCCGAGCATCATCGCGCCGTTGCCGTGGATTTCATCGATCTGCAGGCGGCCCTGCGGATTCTGAGTGGGGACTACCTGGGCGTCCTGATACGCCTTGAGATCCACAAAGGTGTGGACCGGCGTGTCATGAGTACCATAAATCGTTCGCAGGCCCCAGTAGCCCAAATCGGCGAAACCGACTATGAGAAGCAATGGTAAAGCCCAGAACTTCCCGCGCCCTGCGGCAATCATCAAGAGCGTGGCCAGCGTCAGGCTTGTCGCGCCGAGCGCTCCTTGATTCTTCGGCGAGAGAAATTTCTGGCACTCGATAGAGAATACGTCGGTCCAGTTAGTCATGACTGCGGCCCACGACAATATTGGAATGCCCAACAACCAAATAAGTTGCCGCCACGGCCTTGGCGTTTGGGCTGGCTCACCAAGTTGTTGAATCAAGCGAGCGACGACAATGGCTGCCGCGAAGTGGCTCAACACCAGATACCGGCACGGGCATCGAAACACACCAACGATGGGCAGTTTCAAGTAAAACTGAAACAGCGGCGTATGCCGACCCAACGCCAGCGCCACGGCTATGACGATGAGCCAAAAAGCGAAGCGATTCAATAAGTTTCGGCCAATCCAAGAGCCACGAGCGACAAACCACAACGTGCCCAGTGTTGCCAAGGCGCCGCCATACACCGTGTATTCGTGAAGTTGCGTTCCCACATTGAATTGTGTCGGTGCAACTAACTGCAGGAGCATTTCCCAGGGTAGCGACAGCATCCCACGGAAATGGGCGTCGTAGCCGACGCGTGGCGATAGTTGAAGTGCGTGTAGAGACGGCAGCAACTGTGCGCCGCCAATGGCAATGCCAAGAATCTTGAATGCCAGCCAAGTCGCGAGCGGAGTCCAAGTCCGCGTCTGAATGAACAGAAGTAAGACGTACATGCCTTCGGCCAAGCACGAAAAGTAAACATACTGCGGGTAGCCAAGGAGTATCTGTGAACCGGTGAGCGCCGCAATGGAAGCGGCCGCAGTCGCTCGCCGCTGACGGGCGCCATCGTTCCAAAGGATATTCGTCGCCCACAGAAGCCACGGCATGTGGGCGACAATCGCGATGGCATTGGTGTGGGCGTAATGCGGCAGCGTGAAACCGCCGAAGGTCGCCGTCAGCGCCCCGACTAGCGCGGCATCCGGTGGCAGGCGATGCCGGCGGAGGAACAGGTACATGCCAAGGCACAGGAATGGGTAATTCGCAAATATCTCGATATTGAAAGCAATTGTCAGTGGCAGCATGGAATACAACAGGCGGTGCCAGGGATGGTCCATGCCGGCCTGGCCTTCGCCGTGGAGGTCGTATCCGCAGAAAAGGTGCGGGCACCATGCCGGGTCGTCGCCATTGTGCAGGCAACGTTGATAGAAATCACGCAGCGGCAGATGGTACCGGCCAAGGTCGTATTCAATTGGAACTTGATTCAGCAAAAGGGGATGTGCGAGGAAACCAAACAGAACAAAGCCGATTAGCGAAAGAACGAAGAACCGCATGGCCCGCGGGCCTCCGTTCCCCGGGTGGTCGATTTGGTCAATGAAAACGAATCAAGTTCGCGTGACAGTCACGAGATTACGCAGTCGGCGCAAACCGAGAATCGGCAAAATCGATTCCTGAGCCAGTTGCTTCTGGAAGTAACTGGTCACGTGGCCGCGCAAAATCACCTCGTCGTCGCTTTCGGCCACGTCGATGGCTCGGAGCAATGGCAGCGGACTGTCGCGGAGAACCTGAGCCGCCGAGGCGGCAAGCGCGGGAAACATTGGCGAAGCTCCTTCAACGCCCTCGGGCGGGAACATTGACGATTGTAGACGGTTGCCCGGATGAACGCAAATAGATTTAACGGGTTTCGTAAAGATTGTTGAAGGGGCGATCCGGGTAGTGCCGGGACCACTCGTGGAACACGACGATTATTCCGTTACGATTCCGTAAGAAATAAGGACAATGACGAGCAACCCTAAAATGATGCGGTAGACAGCGAACGGCAGCAGCCCGAAGCGCTCGAGCGAATTCAACATCCAGCGGACGCAAAGCCAAGCCGAAAGCGTCGCCGCCGCAAAAGCGATCAAGGCGGGAAAAGCGTCAATCTCGGCAACCATTTCTTTCCAGTGCTTCACACACTCGTAGCCGGAGGCCGCGAGCAGCGTGATACCACCCAAAAGGAAACTGAACTCCAGGGCCGCGGAGAAGCTCAACCCGATCAGCAGCCCACCTGCCAGCGTGACGAGGCTGCGGCTGACCCCGGGGCAAAGGGCAATTGCCTGCATCAAGCCAATGATGGCAGCCCCGCGCAACGACATTTCCGTGATGGCACGGCCAGATGGGTGTCTTCGCCGCCAGGCTTCCACGGCGACAATCGCCAAACCGCCGACAATCCACGCCCCGGCCACGACACGGAGATTGAAGAAGTGCTCCTTGATCAACTTGTTGAAAGACAGGCCAATGATGCTCGTAATGGCAAACGCCAACAACAAACGCATCGCCAACTTGGCACCGGTCGGGGATTGGCCCATCAACCCGCGAGCCATGTCGCCAATCCGCCGGGCATATACTCCGACGATTGCCAGGATCGCCCCGGCTTGCATGACAATCTCAAATGCCTTGACACCTTCGCCGTCGGGGATGCCGAGCAATTTCTGGGTGAGTATAAGATGCCCCGTCGAACTCACCGGAAGATATTCCGTCAGCCCTTCGACGATGCCGAGGATGAGAGATTGCCAGTAGGACATTCATTCTGTTTATGGAAACCAATTCACAGGACCGAAGCGCGAGGCATCATTGCCGGATCACCCACTCCTCCGCGATTCGCCGCAGGTCGGGGCCGTTTGCCGCAACGTCTGCCGCGAAATAGTGCCGTTCCACGTCTTGGATGGTCTGTCGAAGTTGTGCTTTCCTGTCGGCGGCAAAACCGTTGTGGCGTTCCACCTTGGTCAACAAATCCAGCAGCGCGAATGGCGTCAGGTTGGACGGAATGGCCAGGCGGTTATCCACTGCCGGAGTTTTGCTACGCATCGACAGCCATGTCGCGACTCCCGCCAAACCCAGTAGCGCACAGCCGGCGGGAATGGCGAGCCACCACCACTTTGTCTTTTTCTGACTATACGACTCGCCGAGCACGACTTCTTCTTTCGCCGGCACCAGGTCGGCATCGTTGTAGCGCTGATAAACCAACTCATCCGTTGCAACGAGTGTCTTTGGAAAACGGAAGTTCTTCGGGGCCATGTCGCCAACCGCATCGGCAGTGTAATGGACCAGGAAGTTTCGCTCGGACATCACAGCGGTGGTGTCCGAGTCTTCATCATATTTCACCACCGATACGCCGGGGTCTTCCGTCCTGTCCAACTTGAAGCCCGCGATATTCGTGTCAATCAGGGAGTCAATGTCGCCGACCAGACCCAGGCCGCTGGCCTTTACTTCCAGCACTAACTTGCCTTCGGCGGCTTTGCGTTCGTCAAGAATCTGCGCGAGCTTTACTTTGCGGACTGGCCGCGTCGGCGGCGCTTTTGGCGATGCGTCAATCGGCACCGGCGGCGATTCGATCGGCAGAATCACGTACCCCGAGGTATCGAGGAAATCCAGATCCAGTCGCAACGGCGGCAACTTGTCCACCTGAGGGCCACGTGCTTTTACGAGCAGATAGGCGTACGGCGTGGTCCGCCAACCGTAATCACGGGCGGCCTTCGATGTGACCTTTTCCGTCTGGAACGTCACCGACAGGACCTCGAAGTTCTCCTTGAACGCTTCCTGAACAATCGTCTGGAACTTGTCGCGATAGTCGGTCGTCGGGCGACCGTAGTTGTAGTAAAAGTTCCGCATGGAATTTTGGTTCTGCAGGTAGCGGCCAAAACCGCCGGACTCGCGCTCAATCTCGCGGGTGTGCCGCAAGTTCACGAAGACGCCGAATGGCTTGCCGTGGCCGACCTCGGCCACGCCGTCCGGTACAGATTCCAGCTTCAGTTCTGCCACTAGATCCTTGTAATAATCGTAAACCTTCTTGGCCTCGTGGGCGGCCTTGTGGTCGCCGATGATCTCAAAACCTGCTTTGAGGTAACGTACTTTGCACGCGGGTGCCACGTTACTCATGCGGTTAAAGAGTTGGTTCGCGAACTTGGTGCGATGCCGGTCACCGGCTTCGCCACTGAGACTGTTGAGTGCCGCCTTGATGACGGGAAACTGTTTGCCATCCGGTAGTTTGTCGTCGTTGAGTTGAGCTAAATCGACTGCGCCGAGGGCGGCGTAGAACCAGTTTTCATAAGCGCGGGTGTTTTCTTCATCCTCGTTGAGCGTCGCTACCGTACCGGCGTACATCTGCGCCGACTTGGCAAAGTGCTTCATCGACTCGACGATGCGCGGTGCATAGTCGCTGTTCTTTTCAATCTCATGGAAGAAGTTGGCCTCATCATGCATCAGGCCGGCTTTGACGCCGACCAGCGACCAGTCGTCCGGGAACTTCTGGATGGCGCGATCCATCACCGTCTTGGCGACGCCGTAACCGCGCATCACTTCGGTCTGAATGTCCTTCTGTTTGCGGTTGGTCTTCTTGTCAGTCTGTTCCTTGGGCAGCTTCCATAGGCCGGCGAGATTGCCGCGCATCGTTTCGGCCAAGCCGGACAGTGTCTTCGGCTTCAGCTTGTCGAACGAGCCAAAGACGCTTTCGATGGTTTCCAGCTTGTACACTTCCGCGGAACTGTGGCTGGTGGTGAAGGCCTTGGCCAGCAACTCTTCATCGGGGTCGCCGACGGGCAGCTTGCGCAGTCGCGATACCAACTCGCCGAGTTCGAGCAGGTTGCGTTCCTGCTTGGACCGGGTCAGCGGGATGCTATTGGAACGCATGTCGAAGCCGTACATGAACATGTACGAGTTGGTGTAGCCGCGGTTGGTGTTCGGATCGTGATTGCGTGTCCACACGCGCAGGAACTCATTGACAAGGTCCTTGGCTTTCTGCGGATGCGACTTGGCCAGTTCCTCAATATGCGGAAAAGCCTTGGTGTCTTCATTCACCTTGAGATGAAGTTGCGCCGCCACCATGGCCATTTTCGGTTTGAACGTCTCGTCCACTCGGGCGAGCCACTCGCCGTCCGGGCGATTGGCCAACACGTCCGTCGCCTCGATCGGTGACGGCATGTTTTGCTGGCGATTGTACATGGGGTTTTCGCCGTCGAAATCCTGCATGTAATACATGTTGCCCCAGCGGTCGCGGCGCATGCTCGGCCCGGAGCTAATCGAGCGGGCGAACTGATAGGAAAACTCAGCTTCCTTAAGCCAGTTATTGGCCAGCACGGAAAGCACCTCACGCCATTGGTCGGCCCGTTCCGGCGACGCTTTCACCAGGGCATCGACGGCCGTCTTCTGCAACTGCAATGACTTCAGACGGGCATCCTGGTTGCGTGGATTGGATTGAATACCCGATGCGGCCAGCCCGCCGAGAGTCGCCAGGATTTCCTGACCGCGTTCCGGTGTTTTTGTAAAACTGTTTGCCAACCAAGCCTGGCCAAGTTCTTCTTTGACTTTCGGCGCGATCTCAACCGCTCGACGCAATGCCTCTTCCTTGTTTTCCTTGTCGCCCTCCAGCGCGAGAATGGCCTGAGTCGCATTCCAGGCCTTTTCGAGAGCTGCCGTTTTCTTATCCTTGGCAAACAGCGCCAAGTAATGCCGCGCCAAAAGATTCAATCCTTCCAGATCCTTGTACTCCAATGCTCCTTCAACCTCAGGAAGGAACTCGCCAGCTTCCGTTTCCAGATCGCAAACCAACAACATCAACCCGACTTGTCGCGGCGTGAACGCACCGCCTTCCGGCTTGGCAACATCGTCGCGCAACTTGGCGATGGCCGACTCGGCCACCACGCCGCCCTGAACCACATTGCGGAAGATCATCGCCAAACCTGCGAGATTCTCCCGGTCGAGCGCTTTGGGCGTGGCGTTGGCGATGCCCATCAGGTCGTCCATCGAAAAGCGATTGCGTTCCTTGTACTGTGGCGGAATCGGCATGCCGCCTTGTTGGGGCGCTTCGGTCATCAACGACTTGACTAACTGTTTGTAGCCGGCTTTACTTTCCTCCGGAGTATAGCTGGCGAGCACGGCCTTCACGCGGTCCCATTCGCCAAGCGTCACCATGCGGCGCAAACACGCCATTTCGGAATCTATCGGATCGCTCTCGGCGGGTGCCGGCGGCCCGACGAAATCCGGATTCTCGGACGCCTTTTCCCGTGGCTCTGCCCACAACTTGAGAATGGTCGTGGGCTTCCGGTCATACTGCTGCTGCTGGAGTTTCTTCGCACGCGCGCCGGCGTCTTTGGGCTTGTCAACCCCAGCCTTCGCCGCCGCGTCATGTTTGGGCGGCACCGGAACGCCGTCGGGACCGACCTCCACCGGCCTGCCGTCTTGAATGATCATCCCCGAGGGCTTGCCTTGAATAATCAGCGTGCCCGCAACGGTTGGCACTGCCGGTTGTTGACCATGTGCAACGGCCGCAATGATGATCGACGCCGGTAAAAGGGCCGCGAAGTGACGCATGTTTGTGTCCTGGAAAGCAAG
>JANNLP010000032.1:0-4961 GCA_031396905.1 Gemmataceae bacterium | reverse complement strand
TGCCCTTCGATTCGCCGGGAATCGAGATCGACGCGGGAACCGCGCCGTCCTTAACAAGGTTGGTGCCGCACAGTAACAACGGGTAATAAACGAATAGCGTCGGCAGGAAGCACGTTACGAAGGCGCTAAGATAATCGGCTTTGCCGAACCACATACCAACTGGAGCGCCGACCAACACAAAACAAAGGCACCCCAGGGCAATCGCCGGTCGCTGATGCCACTCGGCATCGATGCTGCGCACGTCCCGCTGCCGCGACTTGATGGTGTTCTCGCGGTAGCGTTTCAAATCCGCTTTGTGGTCGTCGGGCAGGATGTTCTCGTCGGCGGGTGGTACGTCGACTTCACGAAACAACTGCACAATCTCGTCTTCGATTTCGTGACGCCGCGTCGTCAATTCGGGCCAGGTCATGTCGCTGGCGCGATTTGGGAAGTCGGCACCCAGCATATCGTCCTTGAGCGGGACATCATAAGTTTGATGGCCGATGACGCCGCCGCCGCCGCGGTTGTTTTCGCCAATAACCACGCAGTTCGGCATTTCCACTTTGATCGTGCGCGTTGCCGCATCGAAGTGAATCTCGGCCTCGCGCGCTCGCGCTACCACAGTATAATGGCCGCGATCATCGCGTTGCTTCAGCACGACATCAATGAGGTGCTTGCCCTGCACCTCGCGCACCCACATGGAAAAAGCGACCTTTGGATGCCGCAAGCACCCGTTGCGCTTGAGCAGCGTATACAACAGGTCTTCGACGTCGCCGACCACGGTGGTACGAAGCACGCGATGGGTGATCGGAATGTACTTGTAGTATAGCCCCGCCGTGCCGATAGCCGTGACGAGTCCCAGCACGATGCTCGGCGTCAGAATCTTGCCGACCCGGCCGCCTGCGGATTTCACCGCGAGGATCTCATTGTCGGCCGACAAGCGCCCATACACGATGCACGTGGCGAACAACGCCGTCGCCGGTAATGTGTACGGCAGCGTGTTCGGAATCAGCAGGGGTATCACCGAGATGATCTGCGAGGGCGCCAACCCGCGCTGCGTGGCCTCGGCGACCAAGCCGGCAATGACAAAGAGTCCCGTTAAGCCAATCAACGACAACGAGAACACTCGCAATAGTTGCCCAAAGATCATGCGTTGCAACAGGGTGCCGAACATGGGTTGCTATCCTGCTTTCTTGTTCTTGCCGTCGAATCGATCTAACAGCCGTTTCACCGGTTCGGTGATAAACGGCACCGGTTCGGGCGCAAACTTCGGTTCCGTCAACGAGCCGGTCATGCGAATCTTGAGAATCTGCTGGCTGAGCCACGGCGGCAAATCACGCCAGGCCACGGGCAAGACCTGAACGATGCGTGCCCATACAGCCGTGAACTCCAGGTCCACTCCCGTGCCGTCGAGATTCAGTGCGCCATGGCCATCGAGACTGACAGCGCTGCCGAGCAGATCCAATTTTTCGACCTTGAGCCGCCGACCTTCAATCTTGAATGCCGCATGGGCTTCGTCGAACGCGGCACCATCCGGTATGCGAAGGCTGATCGCCTTGATGAGTTCAAGAGCGAGCGGCAGGTCGTAAAGCTTACCGTTAGCGACCGCGAAACTGCCGCGACCGGTAAGTTCATCCAAGCCTGTCCCGTGGCCGCTGACATAGAGTTGTCCCGTCGCCCGGCCTTCAAGTCGCCCACCGACACCGTTTTTGGCTCCGAACTCTTCGAGACGAATGCCAAGGGCTTTGAGATCGGCCGTGTAATCCAGGCCGCCGCCGAAAGCGACACGAGCTTCGCCAGCCAATGTGCCATCAAAAAGCCGACCATTGATGCCGCGCACCTGCAATACATCCGGCGTTTCTGAATCGACAACGAATTGGCAGTGCAGTCGTTGAATTGGTTGACGCAAGACCGTGGCACTGTCGAGAATTGAATGGCCCGTGAACCAATCGATGCGGTTACCTTTCGCCGCGCCGCGAAAAGCGATGGTACCCGCCACGTCCGACCAGCCGACGCCTGCCGTCCAACTCGCGTTGGTCAATGTGGCCGAGCCATCCCAATACAACGTTGGCGGTCCCGGTGGGCCCGGAATTGCCGGAGGATCATGCAGCACCAATCGCTTCAAATCGACGTTGTACTCGCCGCTGGGTCGCAATGCGTTCGTGGCTTTTTGCCAACCGGCAGGCAACGCACTCAACAGCTCCGCGTCCGGCGTCAACGGCCCTGCCTTGAGATCGCGCACATCAACCCAAAGACCCTGGCCCGTGCGAATTTCGCCGCCGCCGAGCCGCAACCGTGCCGCACCGTGCCGAGCGGTGCATTCGCCGAGTTGCACGTGACCTTCGGTAGCGTGCACCTTGGCCGAGACGTCCGTCAACGGATAAGGAAAAAACGCCGGTGTCACGGATACGCCGCGAACGGCCATGGCAACAACCGGCTCCTTAGTCCCATCGCCGCGATCGGTGAGTGTGACCCGTGATGAAAAATCGAGTGTGCCTTGGGGCGCGAGCATATCCCACGTCGTGCCAAGGCGATATTTGACCAACGCTGCTTTAAGTGTGTCATTGAGCGGCACACCGATGCCGGTCGTGTCCAGTGTCAAACATTGGCCGGTCGGTACGGCTGTATTCCACGCTGAAATCGTGACCGCTCCGCGTCCGTGCTTCGCGGTCGCGCGTCGTAGCACCCAGTAATCACCGCGATTGGGGTCATCAGCCATGCCGGGGCCAAGATGAATTTCCAACTCGGCGGCGACATGATCAAGCGGCACGGGGAACCCGTCGTAACATGCCGCGCCATCTTGACAGCGTAAGTGAAACTGATCATGCCCCACAGGCTGACCTTCGCCACGATGGATGCGGGCGATGATGTCGCAATTGCCGCGAAAACGAAACGACCGCGCCAACGGTTGAAAACGCGCCGGTAACGCTGCGATCATGTCTTCATCCGCGGGCACGTCTTTAACCGGTGCGTCACCTACGCCCGTGATCCAAAGATCAACAGCGGGATGCGGCTCCACGCCACCGATCGTACCGCGTACGGTTGCGCGCGAGCCGCCGTTGACCTCGGCCGAGAGATCCACCTCATGCCGCGTCGGCTCACCATCCTCAAAGTCCGTCACAATTTTGCCGCCGATGCGCCGCAGCGGATATGGGAACTTGTGATACCGCGCGGCCATGTCTTCGGGACGTAACTCCAGCCGACAACTCGAACCACCTTTCGGCCGCTTGGCGTACTGAAACACGACACTCAATTGCCCCACGGGTGCGAAGCGCTGATGAAACCGTTTTGCCGCGTCCGGCAACCGTGCGAACAACTCGGGCGTAATCAGTACATGTTCCGCCGACACCGCCAATGACTCCACAGCATCAAACGGTTGTTCACATGGCAATCGCGTCACCATCGTCGCATGAACGGGGGCACCCGCCGCTTTGGCGTGAGCTTCTTCAATCGATAACTGACCGTCGCGGAACCGCGCTCGCAATTCAATCCCATCCAGATCGAGTGGCAGGTCGCGCAAGCCGAGTCGGCCGCGTGCGACCGTTAAACGCCAATCCGTTTTCCAACCTGGCCCTTCTTCCGGCCGGCGACTTGTTTCCAATTGCACCCGCGCCTCGCCGGTCACATGTCGGACGTGATCCATCGGCAACGGCGCGAATCGCGCTAGCTCGGCAAACAGACTCGCATTTATTTCCAGCCCTGCCAAATCCAGCGCTGCATCGACGTGGCCGCGATGCCGTTGCCACGTGCCTTCGATACCGAGCCGACCCATGCGCAGCGCCGATGCTCGCCCCTCGAACTTCGCCGGGCTGCCCGAAGTTTCAACCATCGACGCGCGAATGTCGCCGATCTCAAAAACACTTTCACCGCCTGCGGGGGTCGCGATGCGCAACGCCATACTGCCGCGCTCGACTACGATGATCGGCAGCGGCACGTCCGGTCGCGGCGGCGGCAACAAGCCATCGAAATTCCAGTGGCCCGCCGTATTTCGTGTGACGGTAAATCGTGGCCGATCCATGACCAGTCGGCGAATTCGCAACCGGCCTTCCTTCAACGCTTCGCCATCGTGTTCAATCCGACCCGAAGGTATCTGCAGCACCGGCGTCAGAGCCGGGTCGCCTTTGCGTGCCAACGACAAATTGGTGACCTGAATACCCCAACCCGGCCAAACTCGCGCCGAATCGATGCTAACTTCGACGTTCGGAAATTGCTTTCGCAGCCCCTCCAGCACCATCCGCCGCACCGTCACCGGATCAGTCCAATAGCGCAGCGTGATCGCCCCGGCCACGGCAGACACCACCAGCAGCCCGGCCAACCCTCGGCTGATCGCTCGCGCGATCGGTCGTTCACACTTCCGTCGCCGACCCATCCATGTCTCCGCGCGCAGCCCGTCCGCCGGCCGCAAGCCGTTCGGGTATACGGACTTTCGTCAATTTGGTCAATCTGAAATGAAAAGGTGAGTTAACCCGAAATCATCCACGGCGACGTCACCAAAACCGACACAGATAGGCATTGCCAGATACAATTGGATCGACGGCGTTTCCCGCGAACTAACTCGATTTCGACGCCATCAGGTGGACTGCAATGCCAACAGCAAAATACACCCGTGAAGAAGTGGCCATTCGCGGCGAGGAGATTTACGAACGGGAGCTCAGGCCAAATGTTGAACATCAAAACGATGGCCAATACCTGGTGCTGGATATCGAAACCGGGGAATATGAAATCAATCAGGACGATCTAGTGGCAACCAAGCGTGCCTTGGCAAAACGCCCGGATGCAGTTTTGTATGGCCTACGTATCGGTCACAAAACGGCCTACCGATTGGGCGGACTAGCCAAGGTGCGTGATCAATGATCGTGGGCAATGTAACCAACGATCGCGAGATCGTGATCCCATTGGAACTGATTGCTTCAGATCGCTCACCCATTTCAGCGAGAGCAGTTCGGAGATCGTGGGCCCTCGCGGTGCGACCGGACCCGGTC
>JANNLP010000335.1:0-8899 GCA_031396905.1 Gemmataceae bacterium | reverse complement strand
TGTCGCCTGACTCGCGCAACGATCAAAACGAACTTGATAACCAATCTCAGCACCGAGGCGCACTCCGCGTTCGTCGGCCATGCGTCGAGCCGCCGCCCGCGCCGCAATCCGCCGCGGCTCGACCATGACAATCTGGCCCTGCGCGATCTTGGCGTCCAGCAATGCCGGCGGCACCCGCGTCGTCTTCCCCGCCCCCGTGGGTGCGCGAACAACCACGCACGGATGTTCGCGCAACTGCGCCGTTAGGCTGGTCAGGACGTCATCAATCGGCAACGGAGCCGCAATCATTTGTTATTCGTTACCGAGACGCCATGGCGTCATTAGCAATCAATCCCGAAACTCATCTCGCGTATCCGCCGTGTGAATGATCGGCACCTTGGCGTCCATGACGATTTCTTTGATGACGGCGGCCGCGTTTTGTTTTCGGAGTCGCGCTTCGGGTTTCAGGATCAAACGGTGACATAAGATCGATGGCGCGAGCATCTTCACGTCATCCGGCATTACGTAATCGCGGCCGCGCACTGCCGCCAATGCTTGACTAGCGCGAAAAAGCGCGATGGACGCGCGCGGGCTCCCTCCTAAAGCGACATCCTCATGTTCGCGCGTCGCGCGCACAATGTCGAGCACATAATTCCTCACTTTGTCTTCGACGTGGACCTTGCGCACGGCTTCCTGGGCGGCGACAAGCTCATCACCCGTGGCAATGGCGCCGAGATTATCAATGGGGTGTTTTTTGCGCAGCCGGCCCAACATCTCGGCTTCGTCTTCCATGCTCGGATAACCAATGCTCAAGCGCATCAGGAAGCGATCCAACTGTGCTTCCGGCAATGGAAAGGTGCCCTCGTGATCAATGGGATTCTGCGTTGCCAGCACGATGAACGGCGGTTTCAATGTATAAGTGTGACCGTCCACACTCACCCGTCGCTCGGCCATCGCTTCGAGCAAGGCCGACTGCGTACGTGGGGTTGTGCGGTTGATTTCATCCGTCAGCAGTATCTGCGCGAAGATTGGCCCGGCACGAAACTCGAACTCGGTGGACTTGGGATTGAACACCGACACGCCAGTCACATCCGTCGGCAGCAAATCCGGCGTGCATTGCAAACGCTTGAACGAACAACCGAGACTCGTGGCGAATGCGCGGGCCAGCATCGTCTTGGCGACGCCGGGCACGTCTTCCAGCAAAACGTGACCATCAGCCAGCGCTGACACGACCACCAACGCGACAGTGGTCCGCTTGCCGACGACGACCTTTTCAATGTTGTCGATCAGTGATTTGGCAAAGCCGGCGACTTCGGTGGCCATGCGAAGACTCAAGTGGAGCACCGCGAGAGTTTCGCGGTGTCATCCTTAACCGATTGTCGGCCCACGCCGTGCCGGATTCAAGGCATCATCGCTTCTTGATGCTGCTGGCACCAGTGACGCTCTTGGTGACTTTCGGATCGCCCATGTAAGTCACAGTGCAGGCACCGGTCGCCGTGGCTTTGAGAGATTCCTCCGCATTGACGCTGGCGCTACTCGCGCCCGTAACTGTGACGGTGGCCTTTTTACATGAAAGCTTCGCCGCATCCACTTTGCAGGCACCCGTACCATTGATTGTCAGTGTGTCCATCTTTCCTTCCAACGTTCCCTGGCAGGCACCCGTAAATGTCAGCGACAATGTCTTGCCATCAAGTTCCGACACCTTGGCGATGGCCGCGCCGGTCAACGACAAGCCTTCCAGCGACTTCACTTCGACCACATACTCAATCGGCGTCTTGGGTTTGAATGTGCCGCCTTTGTTGAGGCCCAAGGTGAGCGTTCCGCCGGAGACATCGCTTTCAATCAACGGCACGATATTGTCATCGGCCTTCACCGTGAGGGATTCTTTGTCGGTCTGTTTAATAGTGATTGTGCCGATGTTACTTAACGAAATTCTGGTCACGCCGCTAATGGCGCGGTCTTCCGACTTGGCGACGCCCGACCCGGTAATCGGCGGTCCGACCTCGGCCAACATGCAACCCGTGAAGGCAGCGCACATTGCTAATGCAATCAAACGATTGAACGTTGGCATGGTTGGCTCCAGAAACAATCACAATGGAAGACATCATTCTACGGCAAATTGTTCTTCGTTGGCCATTGCCCGAAATTGTCAGGCCGCCGCAGCGACAGCTTGAGGAGCGGCTGGCATGGCCAGCGCCATCCGACACTTGCGGGACATGTTCTCGATGCGACGCAACCCTTCGCGCAGGCGGCCCTCATCGGTGGCGAATGTGAGTCGCACATGATACTTGCCGGATGGGCCGAAACGGTCGCCAGGGGCGAGCCACACGCTTTCTTCCCGGGCCAACTTCTGGCAAAACTCCCGACCGGTCATGTTGAACTGGCGCACACCGGCCCAGACAAACGGCCCGGCCGCACAGTCTACCGGCTCCAATCCCAATTTGATCACGCGGTCGAGGACATAACGACGTGATGCCATGATTTGCTGGCAATGTGTTGCAATCCTGGTGGGCGAATCCGGTAACATCGCCGCCGCCTGGTGTTGCAACACCGCGGGCACCGGTGCCACCGTGTCGGCGGCCGTCAGCACACATGGCCGAATTAAAGACTCCGGGCCGGCCAAGCAGCCAATGCCGCCCGGCGCGAATCGATCAATCAACAACGTCCGCTCACGACCAACGTCAGGCAACGTTGTCGGATCGGTCGCATCCCACGCCGCGAAACTTCGATCAATGACAAGAAGTGCATCGTAGCGACGGACGGCATCCGCCAGACCCGTCATAAGCTCGGATGTGAAAGTGACACCCGTCGGGTTACTGGGTTGCGGGACGACAACCAACTTGGCCCCGGCGATCACTCGCCGCAATCGTTCCGGGCTTGCTGCATCCTCCGGCACCCAGCGAATCTTGGCTCGCCGTCGTCGCACGGCATCGATGACGAAAGGCGACGCCGGGTCGAACAACACCACACGATCACCAGCGTTGAGGAACGTATCGAAGACGAGATGGTACGCGCCACGAGCTGAGTGCGTGACGACAACTCCACGTTCCGGTCGAATCGGTCGACCCGTTGTCTGTTCCAACCGCTCTGCAATGCGCTCACGGAGCGTCAACAATCCAGCCAACGGCACTGCATCGACAATTCGGTTGGGAATGGGTCGTTCGTTTTCAGCAAAACATGGCGGCAGCGGTGAAGCGGCCAAGTCGATGCCATTGCCGGACACGCCATCGTGCCGCAACGACCAGTCGTCCAGGTGTTCCAGCGGCGTGGTAAGTAACCGGTCATTGAGCAGGTGCAGCACCTTGGCCGAAGCGCCGACCCGGCGTCGAATGTGCGGCAACCATCCAGCGATGTGAGTGCGGGCAAGAAATCGAGTCAACTGAAACGGAACCGGCACGGCGCGACCTCCTGTCGAAGAACGCCCGATTGTACTGGCGAATTGCGTTTGGAGAGAAGTCCGAACCTGAGGTCCATTTCATGCTTCGTAGCATTCGTAATGGACGACGGCTTTGCGACGAAACCCAAACAGCCCGTCGAAACGAGTCTGGAATTGATTCCGGACCAAACAGGGGGTGCCCTCTCCAGAATCAATTATTCGGCCGAAACCAATGTCAGTATTTGGCGTAAATGTTTACCCGCAAAGAGGTTAATTATTTCAGACGACGTTGTTTTACCGATAGTTGGTTCAAACCAAATGGAACTAGTCGGCCCTATTCCTGGCCGAGATAGTCGTTTGGACGCAAAGCTGCGGACAACGAATAATAGCCCCCGTCCAAACCGGCAAGGTACCAACGCATGAACGCTTCATGCCGGGTTGGAGAAGCAGCAATAATGTCGTAAACTATTTCTCTTGTGCGTCTTGCGGTGATTCCGCTCTCCCGACGGCTGCCAATCTGATAAATCATGCCGACGACGGTCCGAACTCGACCATCGCAATTGCCAGGCGGCACGCGCGCGCTGGGAGCCTGGGACTCCGGGCCGACCGAGCCGACATTAGATGTACTCGCCTGGCAAACCGCAATGCATGATCCAACATTGCCACTATGGTTTGTAACAACTGACGATGGCACGGCATTGGCCCGAAGTGGCGGACTGAGCGATGACGGCGATCCGATTGTCGCCTTTGTCCCAGCCATTCCTCCGGAACAACTTGGCGACCCCACTTTTCGCAACGATCATCGATTGCGTTTTGCGTACATGACTGGCGCGATGGCCAATGGCATTGGCTCGGTCGAAATCGCAACGGCCATGAGCCAAGCAGGCATGTTGGGCTTCTTCGGCGCGGCCGGGTTATCGGTCGAGCGCGTCACATCGGCCGTGGATCAATTGCAATCAGCATTGGGTGATGCCCCGTTCGGATGCAACCTCATCCACAGTCCGCACGAGATGGCGACCGAAGCGGCCGTTGCCGACTTGTTCATTCGCCGGGGCATGCGGCTGATCGAGGCATCCGCGTTCCTGGATCTCACCTTGCCGCTGGTGCGCTATCGCCTGCACGGCATTCGCCGGGCACATGATGGGTCAATCGAGACACCGAATCGTGTCGTTGCCAAAGTGTCCCGCGTCGAAGTCGCCGCCAAGTTCTTCGCGCCGGCTCCCGAGAAGATGGTCCGTGAACTAGTCGCGCGGGGCGACTTGACAGCGGCCCAAGCAGAACTCGCACGGCATGTCCCAGTAGCCCAAGATCTGACCGCCGAGGCCGACAGTGGCGGGCATACCGATAACCGCCCGCTCATCGCGTTGTTGCCGACGATGGTGGCATTGCGCGACCGGCTGCAAGACCAGTACCGGTACGCGCAGCCGCTTCGTGTCGGCGCGGCCGGCGGCATCGCCACACCGGCTTCAGTTGCTGCAGCCTTTGCGTTGGGTGCGGCCTACGTTGTCACTGGTTCGATCAATCAAGCTTGTATTGAAAGCGGGTCATCGGACATCGTTCGCCGCATGTTGGCGGAAGCCGGGCAGGCCGACGTGATCATGGCCCCCGCCGCCGACATGTTCGAGATGGGCGTCCGGGTGCAGGTGCTCAAACGTGGTACGATGTTCGCTATGCGTGCGGCCCGACTTTACGAAGTTTATCGGGAATACGACAGTATCGAAGCGATCCCCACCTCCGAGCTGTCCCGGTTAGAGAAGGAGCTCTTCCGCGCTCCGTTGGCGGAAATTTGGAAGCAAACCCGCGACTTCTGGACTGGCCGCGATCCGCAGCAGCTAGCCCGTGCCGAAGTCGAACCGAAACACAAGCTCGCCCTGATGTGCCGGTGGTATCTTGGCTTATCGTCGCGCTGGGCCAACGCCGGCGAGCCGAGCCGGCAGCTCGATTATCAAGTTTGGTGTGGCCCGGCGATGGGCGCGTTCAACGAGTGGACGCGCGGCTCGTTTCTCGAACAGCCGCATAACCGCAGTGTTGCCACCGTGGCGCGGGCATTGATGCACGGGGCGGCGATTCACACCCGCATCAACATTCTGAAAGCCCAAGGCGTCGCTGTGCCCGCCGAAGTCGCCCGTATTGCTCCTACCATGATCGAGAACGATAACTGAGCCAATGACCAAGACATCACAATATCTCGATAAGTCACACAACGAGCCGTTGGCCATCGTCGGCATGGGTTGTTTATTCCCCAAAGCCAACAGTGTGGATGAGTATTGGTCCAACATCAAGAACCTCGTCGATGGCATCGGCCCCGTGCCGCCGACCCACTGGAATCCCGACGATTATTTCGACGCCGACCCGAAGAAACCCGATCAGACTTACGCCAAGCGCGGCGGCTTCCTTGATGAGTTTCCTTTCCGTCCTGGCGAGTTCGGCATTGCCCCACGCGACCTCGAAGCGATTGACACCGCACAACTGCTCGGTCTCGTCGTCGCCAAGATGGCATTGGAAGATGCAGGACTGCTGAAGGACAATGTCGATCGTCGCCGCATCAGCGTGATTCTCGGCGTGACCGGCACCTTGGAAATGGTCGTGCCGCTCGGCGCACGCTTGGGCCATCCGCTGTGGCGCAAAGCGATGAAGGCGGCCGGTGCAAGTGACGCTGTGATTGAAGACGCCATGAGCCGAATCGCCCATGGTTATGTCGGCTGGCAGGAGAACTCGTTCCCAGGCTTGCTTGGCAACGTCGTCGCCGGCCGGATTGCTAATCGCCTGGACCTGGGCGGCACCAATTGTGTTGTCGATGCCGCGTGCGCCTCATCATTGTCGGCGTTGCACATGGCTGCGATGGAGCTGCGGGCCGGCCGGGCGGATGCCGTGCTGACCGGCGGCGTGGACACGTTCAACGACATCTTCATGTACATGTGCTTCAGTAAGACGCCAGCGCTGTCACCCACCGGCGACGCGCGCCCGTTCGATGCCAATGCCGATGGCACGATTCTTGGCGAAGGCCTCGGAATGTTTGTCGTCAAGCGATTGGCCGATGCCGAGTCCGCGGGTGATCGAATTTACGCCGTGGTCAAAGGACTCGGCACGTCCAGCGACGGAGCCGGCAACGCTGTGTATGCACCCACGGCCGATGGACAGCGACGTTGTTTGCAAGATGCCTACGCACAAGCCGGTGTGTCGCCGGCTACCATCGAACTTGTGGAGGCCCACGGCACGGGCACCAAAGTCGGCGACGCCATCGAGCTGGAAGCGCTTGCGCAAGTGTTTAGCGATGCCAAGGCGAAAACCAAGTCGTGCGCCATCGGCTCGGTGAAGTCGCAGATTGGCCACACCAAAGCCGCCGCAGGCGCGGCCGGCATGATGAAAGCCGCAATTGCATTACATCGCGGCGTGTTGCCGCCGACGGCGAAGGTGAAAGAACCTGCGGCGACACTTCGCGGCGATACGCCGTTCTATGTGACCGATCAACCAAGACCCTGGGTGGCCCACAGTGAGCATCCACGCCGTGCGGCTGTGAGTTCCTTCGGCTTCGGCGGCAGCAATTATCATGTTGTCCTGGAAGAGCATCGAAGTGCCAAGGCCGGACCAGATTGGGACAGTGATGTCACAATCGCCGCCTTTTCCGCCGACACCGATCAAGAATTGCGACGACGACTCGACGGCTTCCAGCAAGACGCAAAACACCGCGAAGGAGATTGGCAAAACGTCCGCTGGCTCGCAGCGAAGTCGCGGAAGGACTTCTTGCACACGCATCAGCGCCGCTTAACCTTGGTGTTGCGGCGCGGAATCGGCAACATTACACAGCTGCTTGCCATCGCGAACAAGGTGATCGAAGGCGAAGCTATTGCACATGACGATGTGTTCTTCGCGACCAGTGAGACGCCTAAGCTCGGCGTGTTGTTTCCAGGTCAAGGCTCGCAATCCATTGGCATGATGCGCGACATGGCGTGTCGCTTCCCGTTGTTCCGCGATGTGTTGGCCCAGGCGAATCAGGCGTTTGCCGCTGATCTTGTCGATGATAATGGGCCGCGACTTAGTGATTTGATTTACCCGCCGACGGCGTTCGCAAACGACGAGCGCGAGGACCAGGAGTCCGCTCTGCGCGCGACCGAAGTCGCACAACCGGCCCTCGGTGCAGTCAGCCTCGGTGCACTGCATGTGTTGCGGCAATTCGGTGTTCACCCGGATGCCGCGGCCGGGCATAGCTATGGCGAATTGACCGCGCTATGTGCGGCTGGCTGTTATGATGCACCGTCACTGTTTGCTCTTTCGCAGATGCGCGGCCGGCTGATGGCCCGTGAAAGCATCGGCGATGCCGGCGCTATGCTGGCAGTAATGGCACCAATCCACGCGGTGGAAGC
This sequence comes from Gemmataceae bacterium, assembly GCA_031396905.1. Classification (GTDB taxonomy): domain Bacteria; phylum Planctomycetota; class Planctomycetia; order Gemmatales; family Gemmataceae; genus JAIBBI01. Next base: position 1,180 of record JANNLP010000335.1, on the reverse strand, counting down.
CGCAGTCGCCGAGGATGGTGTTGGAGTTGTCGTAGCGAATCGCAACGCGCCTTCACAGGCGGTGCTATCCGGTTCGCGCGTCGAAATCGAGAAAGCGGAGCGGACACTCACGCAACGCAAATTTCGGCACATTCGCTTGCCCGTCGCGGCGGCGTTTCACAGTCCGTTGGTCGCCGATGCGGCCGGACCGTTCCGCTCTGCTCTCGAGCCAATCGAGTTCCGTGAGGCCCAATTGCCTGTATTTGCGAACAGCACGAGCCGCGAATATCCGCGCGACCCGCAAGCGATCCGCGATTTGTTGGCCACGCAATTGGCCCGCCCGGTTGATTTCGTAGCTCAGATTCGCAACATGTCAGCAAGCGGTGTGCGGACGTTCATTGAAGTCGGTCCGGGCCATACGCTCACCCGGCTCGTGAGCGCCATCCTCGGCGATACGCCGCACCAGGCGTTTGCCATTGATGCCTCTGCTGGCCGAAATCCCGGTATCGTGGACTTGGCTCGTGTCGTAGCTCGCCTGGCAGCCCAAGGACACGTGCGGCAACTCAGCGTTTGGGATCCTGCTCCGCTGCCCCCCCCCCCGGCCAGGGCCGGCCTCGTGATCCCGATTTGCGGTGCCAACTATCGCGCCCCGCAAAAGCCTGAACCACCCGCCAAAGCCCAGGTACAACCAGCGGCTGAACTGAAGATCATGGCTGAACCGAAACGGCAACCTGAATCCGATCCCGCGGCACTGTCGCGAGCGCTTCAAGTCACGCAAGATTCGCTGGCGGCTTTCCAACGCCTGCAAGAGCAGACAGCCGAGCTGCACCGCACATTCCTGGAACAGCAAACAGAAGCGCAGCGCACACTACAGATCATCTTGTCCGGGCAACAACAACTATTGGGTAACGGAACCAACGGTGCGACGTTACCCACGACACCCCGGTCAGCGCCTGTCATCGCGCCGCCCGTTCAGCGAATAGCGCCAAGTCCAAAACCAGTATCCCCTCCGAAACCAACCGTGTCGTTGAACGGGCAAAGTGCACCGAAGCCGCGCAAGCCAGCCGCACCAACAGCCCCGCCATCGCCGCCTAAACCCGATGAGCCGCGACAGCAAAGTCTTACGACAGTACTACTGGAGGTCGTTGCCGAGAAGACCGGCTATCCGACCGAGATGCTCAATGTTGACATGGGTCTGGAT
>JANNLP010000316.1:0-7665 GCA_031396905.1 Gemmataceae bacterium | reverse complement strand
AGAAAATGGCCGACAGAGCCTTGGCCGGACTTGGGCCGTGAGCGGCGGGGGAGTGACATTTGGTTTGTTCTGGAACTGCTTGTTCCACCCTGACCTCAATAGACTGACCCCAAATAGGCATTCGTACCTGAATTCGACACCAACGGTGACGATGCGCCGTACTTTGCTGAAATCACCGATGGCATCCAGACTAATCTGAAACCCGATGATATGCCGATTTGGGTTAGTGCCATAGAGTGGGATGAACTTTGGCGACTGTGGAGATACTGATTGCGTGAGAGACTTTTATCGGGTGATGTTGGGTAAGAACAGCGTGTATGCTCCGCAGTGCTTTGCGGGCAACTGCATCGGCGCTGATTCTGGAATCGCCGAAGACTTGAGCGGCAAGCTCCCTGACGAATGGCGCGAATTCAACAAGAAGTTCGTGCCGGTTTTTCTGGCCGGCCATCCTGAGAAGACCAAGATTGGTGCTGGCCTCGCGTGTGGGGCACTTTGGACGGTTGCCCGAGGCATACGCAATGGCGACGTTGTTATTTGTCCCGACGGAAAAGGTACATATCACGTTGGCGAGATTACCGGCCACTATCAGTACGTGTCCGGTGATTTTCTACCTCATCGCCGCCCTGTCCGGTGGTATGCACAAACGATCGACCGCCAGGAGATGAGCGACGCTCTTAAAAACTCGGCCGGGTCCATTGGCACAGTCAGCGACGTGTCCCGATATCGCGACGAACTCGAAAAACTAGTCGGTGGCGCATTTGCGCCCGTCATCGTAGCAAACGATCCTAGCGTTGAAGACCCCGCCGCCTTCGTATTGGAAAAGCACTTAGAAGATTTTTTGGTACAGAATTGGGCGCAAACCGATCTTGGTAAGGAATACGACATCTATGAAGAGGATGGTGAAGCCGTCGGCCAACAGTATCCCACCGACACCGGGCTGATCGACATCCTGGCGATCAGTAAGGACCAAAAGCGACTGTTGATCGTCGAGTTGAAAAAAGGCCGGGCCAGTGACGCCGTCGTCGGTCAGGTGCTTCGCTATATGGGATTTGTCCAAGGCGAACTGGCTGAGGTCGGGCAGACTGTTGCTGGAGTAATCATCGCGCTCGAAGACGACCAGCGCATTCGGCGCGCACTAGCGATTGTGCCCGCCATCAGTTTCTATCGTTACCAAGTCAACTTCAAATTGGTGAAGGGCCAACCATAGATGGGGACATTCGACGGTCGTACTATTTCACCGAGATTGCCGTGAAGACGATGCCCTATACACTGTTCCGTCGCGCCGTAGCTGCCATTTCCCGCGCCCACTTAGCCGCATCCAAAGTGCGCTTGTCAATGTCCGAATCGTGCGGCGCAAGATCAACTTCCTTCAAAAGTTTCATCCGCGCATATCGATGTTCGGGTCTTGTGGCGAGAAAGACTTTCACAATGTCCACTACTCGAACCAACTCCAAACGTGACTTGCGAACCGTGGCGTTCCAGGAAAGGCCCAGCATCCATTGACCGAAAGCGTGCCGAGTCCATGTCCAGGCATCTTCCGGATTTTCCGAGGATGTCAGCAGTGCCGGATGCGTATTCAATGCGTCCGCAACTGTCCTAAGCGTTCCGAATGTCGGCGTCACCTTGTCGTTTTCCAGGCGAGAAAGGTTTGGTTTGGCAATGCCGCATTTGGCCGCCAGCGCATCTAGGGTCATACCGCGCGCTTGGCGAATCTCACGAATGCGCTGGCCGACGCCCGATGCGGGGCGTCCCTTGTCCCTGTGCCATGTATAGGTCGGTTCGCAGACGTGTATTACGAAGTCCGAGGGGAAGTCAATCTTCAGGCCAGTGTCGAACTTCACAACGGCCGCGTAGCCATCGTGGATGATCTCTGCCTTTCTGGGCTTGGCCTTGGAGTTCCAGTCTTCGGCTCGATCCAACGCGTGGAGGGGCATCGAATAGGTCTTGCCATTGTCCATGTCGCAAAACACCACCGCACCGTCGCTCGAAAGGCCGACATGCCGAAAGCGCAGTTCGTCAGATTCCATTATTACGCCTCCATCGGGCCACAGCCGCATTTGCTTGTGTTCTGTGTCGCCTTGGCCCGCTCATCCAAGTACCCGTTTCCAGGTTGAATTTGCCGATGAACTTCCCATCTTTCCGCACATGGCAATGCAACGGCGGATGATCGACTTTGTACATCGTGATGCGAAACCCGCGTACGATCCATTCCGCCATGTGTGCCTCAACACCGTACTATGTTATCACATGATAACATTGAACTCAAGCCTTGAATGGCCAAATCGAGTGATTAATTTACGCCCTGGGGCGGCCAATCGCGGCTAGCCGTATGGCATTATCCTCAAGTGAATTCCACGCTACGGCCGAATCTTCGGACCCGGCTGCGGCTTCGACCGTAATTTTCTTCTTTTGTGCCGAGTGCCCCAACTCCTTAGCAATCAGGTGAAGTCTTTGGGTGGATTGGAAAATTCTGGCGAATTCCGCTACGGCGCTTGATCCTGACATTATTATAGTGTACACTTGTATCTAAATCGGCGCGACACGCCGATGCACTGCGATGTTCTCGCCAGACTCGGAACCAGTTTGGCCGGCACATCTATCGCGCGGATGGCTTGCCGTCTGTTCGCGCGATGATTGATTCGACAGCAGCTGTTGGCGTTTAAGGCTTGTGCGGCATCGGTTCCGGCCGGGCGAGTCGTGAACGATCAACAACGAGTGCATGATGTATTCGCGCCGATGTCGAGTAACGGCTGGATAACGGGTTGAAAGGCGATGCGACGGGATGTGTCGATCCGGCGAAAATGTCGCGGAACGATGAACTCACTGGACGCTGCTCTCGCCATGCGACAAATCGGGCCGGTGCTTCGGCACTAGCTCGGTGTAGTCGGGCCAACGTTTCTGACGCTGGCTCGATGTTATCGCCACTTGCTCGCGAACCGGGCATTTGGTGTTGAGTTCTCTTCAGGTTGTGCGTCAGTCTTGCTTCTCCCTCGCAGGGAGAAGCAGGGGAGGGTTTCAAGAACTACCTCCCTAGCCTCTCTTTGAGAGGCAACTGAATTGCCACACAACCTGATGCCTAGGCCTCCCCTCGGGGGAGTATCCTCACGATCCCCGCAAAGGAAGGATTGTGCTTGCCGACCCGCTCGGGGGCTCGGTCACGAGTTGATCACATCAACTTGTGTGTTCCCGTCCGCATTGCTTTTCCTGTGTGCGTCTGCGCGCACGTAGCCGGCATCGCCAGCATGGATCGTCGCAAGAGTGTATATCCGCTGGTTGAATGTGATCGTGATTGTCGCGGCTGTAATGCCGCCCGGATCGACAATCAAAGACTGTGGAATCAGACTGGTGGCTTACGCTGGGCGGACTTTGCAGCGGGGGCCACGCCGTTCTTGCGGCCGGACTTGCGTTCCGACTTGTTCTTCGGCGTGGCCTGACCGTAGGCGTTGCCGCCGCCGCCGGACCCGGCCGATTGGGCAGCCGATCGGGCCGCGGTCTTCATGAGGCCGCTCATTCTGCCGAGCGTGCTTTTCGCCTTCGCCATGACGGACTTCCTTGTGATAACAGGGCGCTCGTCCACTTAGTTTACGGTTGCACCGGGAGTTGACACCATGCAATTCAGCACGCATCAAGCATCCACGTATACTGACCGCTGGTTACATCCTATCCAGCCACGGGGCGTGCTGATGCCCATACCGGTGTTGTTCTGCAACCGTGTGGTCCTGTGGCGCGAGCTGAACTGGTCGGCCCGGTCGGCCCGGCTATACATTCCCCGCTATGCGGCCGTTGTCGTCGTGTTCCTGATCTGCGTATTCACCCGCCCCGATCCGCCGCTTTTCCCAGGTGCAATCTTCACTGGTACGCGTTGGGAAATGGACCATTTGTATCGTCGCCGGGCCATCGCCGACGAGAGCGCCGCACAAGCTTACAAGGTTCTCAGCAACTGTCTCGAGTGGCAGCTCATTCTTTTGATCCTGATCACGCCAGCGGTGACGGCCGGGGCGTTGGGCCACGAAAAGGAACAGGACACGCTGATCGCGTTACTCGGCACGCAGCTGCGCTGCCGCGACATCGTTTTCGATAAGCTCATCGCCCGCCTGCTGGTGATCGCCCAACCGATCTGCGCGGTGGCACCGCTGTTCATGTTGGTCGCATGGTTCGGCAACATACCGGCTGGCCGACTCGGACTGGCGGTCGGCCAAGTCGCGGTCGTCACATTCGGCTTGGCGGCCGGCTGTTTGTTGTCATCGGTCTGGACTCGCCGCACTTCCGATGCGTTGCTCGGTTGTTACTCGGCAATGGTCATCATGGCATTGTTGCAAAGCGTGTTGGTCTCCGGCCTGCCTTGGCCGGATTGGCTGAATCCGTTCGCGATGCTGCACGAAATCCTCACCGCGAGCAAACCTGCGCGGATGAACTATGTCTTCGTTCACCTGGCCGCGTATGCGATTATCGGCGTGACATGCCTAGTGCTGTCCATCATTCGCCTTCGGCCGGCGGCTTTAGCGCAAGCTGAGCAGCGACCCGGAAAATGGCTCTGGGCTTTCCGCCGACCCATCGGCGACAACCCGGTTCGCTGGCGTGAGCAGCACGTATTTGGCGTGGCCGCGCTGCCAATCTTGCGGGCCATCCCCAGATCCCTTGCGCTGTTGGGAACGTTTGCATTCTCAACGATTATCGTAATCACCGCCATCGATCAATCCATCGCCCGCAACTTTTTCCCGTACTTGTTCGCGGGCCAGTTTGGTTTGGCGTTCGAGAACCTCAGCAAGGCCACGACGGATCGCGTTGTCAGTGAGTTGATCATTCACGGGCTGGCGTTGTGTGTGATCGGCGGCATCGTCGCCGGCGTCCGCATGATAACAAGCATCTCCGAAGAAAAGCGCCGCAAAACCTGGGACGACCTCGCGATCACGCCACTCACGCAAAAGGAGATTATTCAAGGCAAAGGATGGGGCATCTTCGATGCCGCGTTTCCACATGTCATGGTGTATGCGTTGCCGATGCTGGCCATGAGCGCGATCGCGGGCACTTACGGTATGTTGATCGCTGTCATCTGGATCACAGTAGCTTTGATGATAATCGGCGTGGCGCTGCACGTCGGCACTCTCGTCCACGAAGTGGAACCCCCGCCCGTCCGCAGGCGAGTGCCACAACCGAAGTTTCCATGGGGGTAGTAGTGCGAACGCCGACGGCCTCACTCATACCGCAGCGCTTCAATGGGATCCAGCTTGCTGGCCCGACGTGCCGGATAAAAGCCAAAGAACATGCCGACGGCGGCCGCAAAAAGGAGTGCCACGATGGCCGCGGGAATCGAAATGACAACGGGCCATTTGCTCCCGGTCGTCAGTGAGTTGATAAGTGTTGTCAACCCGATCGAAGCACCGAAACCAAGAGCGACCCCGAACAGCCCGCCAACGCTGGACAATAAAATGGCTTCAACAAGAAACTGCCGCAAGATGTCGCCCGACCGGGCACCGACGGCCATGCGGATGCCGATCTCGCGGGTGCGTTCGGTGACGGAAACGAGCATAATGTTCATGATGCCGACGCCGCCGACGACGAGCGAGATAGCGGCAATAGCCGAAAGCATCAATGTGATGGCTCCCGTGATGACGCCAAGCGTGTTGGCGATTTCCGTGGTGTTCTGCACACGGAAATCAGGAGGTTCGCCGGCATGAATATGATGACGCTCAGCCAACAGCTGACGAATCTGACTCTCCGCATCGCCCATTTGATCGAGCGTGCGTGCCGAAACCATCATTGCGCCGATGCTATCGAAAGCCGAGCCTTGGATGCGTTTCTTGACTGTCGTGTGCGGCATCAGGATGATGTCATCCTGATCCTCGCCGACCATGTTGGCCCCTTTGCGTTCCAACACGCCGACCACTCGAAACGGGATGTTCTTCACGCGGATAGTCTGATCAATCGGGTTAGCCGTCTGAAACAACTTGGCCACAATGGTCTGGCCAATGACGCATACCTTGGAAGCCGACGACAGATCGCGGGCAGTGAAGAAGCCGCCGGCCTGGAGTTGCCAATGGCGCACGGTGAGGTAGTCCTGACCAACGCCGAACATATCGCGCGGCTTCCAATTAGTGTTGCCGTGAATGATTTGCCCGCCGGTCCAAACAAGGGGCGTCGCAGCGAGTACGGCCGGGCACTCAGTGCCGACGGCCTCGGCATCGGCAGATGTCAGCGTCGGTGCGGCCGTGTCGCGAACACTGTTACGCGTAGTGCCGGGAAACACGAGAATGACATTAGTGCCAAAGTTCTGCAATTCGCCCTGCACCAAAGCGCTCATGCTCTCGCCGATAGAGACCATCGTCGTGACAGCGGCAATACCAATGACCACGCCGAGCACCGTCAAGCCGGCGCGCAACTTGTTTTTAGCCAAGGCCCAAAAGGCAACACGGAGAGTAAGGAGCGGGTTCATGTTTAGTATGGTGCTTTCATCCCATCGGCAGATGATCCTTGCCCGGCAACTGCACCGGGGCAGCAGAACCTTGCGCGCCCGTGGCTATGGTCATGAAGTCATTCGTTCCCACGGGAGTCGGCAGCGCGAACAATTCTCCGTAAGGAAATCCGCACCGCGCACCATTGGTGGCATTTGCCGCTCCCATGAAGTGCAGCACTTTGGCCAGGCGCCCTGTGTCGAACTGCGACTGGTAGCACCCGATGGCCTGCAACTTGGTTTCAAAAGTATCGGAAATATCCACGATAAACGTGGCGTGAAACGACCGTTGTTCGGCATCGAACGGGAAGGGGCAGTACACCAGATGCGGCACACGGTAAGGCGGAATGCCGTGGAATCGCTCATCCCACTTGGTGAGTTGCGACCAGAACCGTGCCGCCTCGATCAGCAGTTGCCCCTGATAGTGGTCGGGCGACGCGGCCGGTGTGCGGCCAAACGTGCCGATGATTACACGTGGTCGCCAGCGGCGAAACTCCGTCGCCAAAGTCGCACGGTTAGCGGCGTTGTCAAACAGTTCACGATTCGGCAGCGCCAAGTTGATGCGAATGGGCACGCCGAGGACTTGCCGGGCCAATTCCGCTTCTTTGGCACGAATCTCCAACGTGCCGCGCGGCGTTGGTTCGCCGGTGGTCAAATCCAACATGCCCACACGCCGGCCCTGCCGCACGAGCTTGGCCAGTGTGCCGCCGCAGGTGATTTCCAAATCATCCGGGTGCGGCCCCACAGCGAGGACATCAAGCGGTTCGGGTAACTCCATATCCGACTTTCATGCAACGGGCGGTGGCAACAACGTTATTTCAGTTATAGGAATCCGGGGCCGGACCTTTCGCTAGGACAACAACATGACCGATGACGAACGCTGGATGCGACATGCGTTGATGCTGGCCGAGCGAGGGCGGGGTGCAGTCGAACCTAATCCACTTGTGGGAGCGGTGATTGCGCGTAATGACGAGTTCATTGCCGACGGCTGGCATGCAGTGTTCGGCGAAGCGCATGCTGAAGTAGGTGCATTGCGGCGAGCGGGCGACCGCGCCCAAGGCGCTACGCTGTACGTGACATTGGAGCCATGTTCACACTTTGGAAAGACGCCCCCGTGCGCTGATACCGTGATTGCAAGCGGCATCAGCCGCGTCGTAGCCGCGATGATCGATCCGTTTCCGCAAGTCGCAGGAGAAGGAATTGCCAGGCTTCGA
>JANNLP010000302.1:0-3482 GCA_031396905.1 Gemmataceae bacterium | reverse complement strand
ACCGCGGTCCCATCGGGAATCACCGTCTTCAATTGCACGATCTCCGGAAACACGGCCGGCACGGATGGCGGCGGCATCGCTGTGTTTAATACCGGCCCTAGTAATAAGCTCGCGATCACCAATAGTACGATTTCCACCAATTCGGCCGGTATCAGTGGCGGCGGCATTGTGTCCCAAAGCACCACCGTCGCGGTCGACAATAGTACGATCACCAACAATTCCGCAGGGATCTTTGGCGGCGGCATTGGCGCCTTTGCGTCTCCCGTGTCGATTGGAAGCTCGATCGTCTCGGGTAATATCAATGCCTTTTCACCTGACATTGATGCGGGAAATGTCAACATCAACTGGAGCGCCATCGGCAGCACCAAGGGGTTCACGCTCAATGGGACCAACAACGTGCCGTTCAACGCCAAGCTCAAACTTGGGCCGCTGCAAGACAATGGCGGCCCGACCAAAACCCATCTGCCTGATTTCGACAGCCCGCTGATTGATCAAGGGTTGAACCCGGGCGCGAGCTTTGATCAGCGCGGGATCGGCTACGATCGCAGCGTGGGCGCCGGCACCGACATCGGGGCCGTCGAGGCGTTCACCATTGACCCGAATCCGCCGACCGTGGTCATTGGCGCGAGCGCGGCGAACATCAACGATTTCAAGGTGGGCAGCAACGCCCTGACGATTACGGCGACGTTTAACGAACCGATGAACACGACCATCGCTCCGAGTGTCAGTTTTCCGGTCGAGAATCCATTCCCATCCATCGCTGTCGCGTCGGGAAGTTGGACCAGCAACAAGGTTTACGAGGCCAAGTTCAACGTCTTTGACCTGAACGCGAACTTGCAAGACATTGATGTGCGGGTCAGCGGCGGCCAGGACGCGGCGGGCAACGTGCATGGCCAAACCACGTCGGCCAACCTCATCGATCTCGACACACAAAACCCGATTGTCGTCGCCATGACCCGCGACGATCCCAACCCAACGAACCTGGCTACAGTCAGCTGGACCGTCACATTCAGCGAAGGCGTCGGCGGCGTCACCGCGGGCAACTTCGTCCTGTTTAATGGCGGACTCACCGGCAGTCCAGCCGTTACATCGGTGATGGGTGGGGGCACCACCTGGACCGTCAAGGCTAGCACCGGCGGCGGCGAAGGCACACTGGCGCTTTATGTGACCAGCACCACCGGCGTGACGGACGGGGCCGGCAATCCGTTGGCTGCGCTGCCCGTCATCGGCCCGGCCTACGCCATCGATCATGTGATGCCGCAGGCAGCCAAGCTGACGACCAACACGTTGACCGTCACCGATTTCAACATCGGCCCGGCCGGGTTCCTGGTCACCGTCGAATTCAACGAGCCGATGAATCAGTCGATCAACCCGACGGTGAGCTTTCCGGTCGAGAACCCAGCGCCGACGTTGACCTTCGGCAACGGTGTCTGGCTCAACGCCAAGACTTATCGCGCCAATTACACGGTCGCCGACTTTGGAGCGACGTTTAACGACATCGACATTGCCGTGAGCGGCGCACAAGACGCCGTCGGCAATGTGCAAGCTCAGCTCGGCGTCAGTGATTTGTTCGACATCGACATGGCCAGTCCAACGGTGTCCACCGTGACGATCAACGGCGGCGCCACGCAGCGTTCGCGGGTGACGACGGTAGAAGTCAACTTTGACCGGCATGTCACGTTTTCCGGTATGCCGAATGCGGCCTTCCAACTCCAACGGCAAAGCGACGGCAAGTTGCCAGCTTTGGCGGCCGCGGTCAATGACACCGGCCCGACCACAATTGTCACATTAACGTTTTCGGGCACCAACGCGGTGGACTTCACATCGCTGGCGGATGGCCGCTATACGATGACGATCTTCGCCAATCAGGTGTCCAGCGGCGGCGGCATCCTCGACGGCAACGGCAACGGCGCCGGCGGCGACAACTATGTGTTGGCCTCCGAGCCAAACACCATGTTGCCGCCGACCAACATCTTCCGCCTCTTCGGCGACTTCAACGCCGACGGTACGGTCGCGGCCAATGATTTCATCCAGTTCCGCCTGGCCCTCGGTGGTACCAGTGTTATCTTCGACTTCGACAACGACGGCGCGGTGGCCGCGAGCGACTTCATTCAATTCCGGCTGCGCTTCGGTGGGTCGATCTGAGCATGCGAGCGTCAAGCTGAGCCCGCAGCTCCAGCAAGCGAACACCTCCGCCTTGCTGGCGCGGCGGGCTCAGATATTTTGGATGGCGAAAATACTCTTGACAGGATGATCGCTTTTGGCGCACTCTATACGCCCCAAGCATCACTACCTGCAGGCTCATGGAGGGGCCGACCCATGTTGGAAACTGTTGAATCCAAACCGCAAGGCTGGCGCGCAACTGCTGTATTTGATGACGACCGTCACAACGCGCTGCTCTATCTGGGCCGCTCTTCCACGCAAGTTCGGGCCGGCTATGTCGAGGCCTTCCTCGAGATCCTTGAAGAAGACGAACGCGAACACGTCTCGGCTGTCGAGTTGGAACACTGGCACGGCGCGCCCGATGATGGCCGCTGGGTCGTGCAAACCACGCTGAAAGTGCCGCAGTCAAAATTGGTCAAAATGGCGGCCTGACGCTAGTATCGCGCTGATTGTGCCGATACTATGACTAAGCGCTCAGTGTCCGCGCGGCCATTGTCGTGCCCGCGGTGTTTTAGTCACCCCGTGGAGGCATAACTCATGGCTCGCTTTATGTTCGCGTTGATCGTCGGCGTACTTGGTCTTGGCCTGACCGCCGGCCCGGCCCTGTCCTTCCAAAAGAAGGACGACAAAAAGACTGACAAGAAGGTCGAAGAAAAAGAACTCAAAGGCACCGCCTGCTGTGCCAAGTGCGAGTTGAAGGATAAAGACTTCAAGAAGTGCCAGACCGTCCTCACCGTGAAGGAAGACGGCAAGGACGTGAAGTACTATTTCGACGCGGCTTCGGAAAAGAAGCACCACAGCGACTATTGCACAGGCAAGCATGAGATCACCGCCAAAGGCAAAGTCACGGAAAAAGACGGCAAGAAGTGGCTTGAAGTAACGAGCATCGAGAAAAAGAAGTAATCGCGGCGAAGCCAGTCCTGGTTTTCTTCGTGTTTTCCTTCGTGCCCTTTGTGTCTTTGTGGTAAGTCTTGAAAACTAACCACAAAGACACAAAGACACAAAGACACAAAGACACAAAGGTAAACACAGAGAAGACGGAATCAATGCCCACTCGGCACAACTGAGTGGGCTTTTTCGCGCGCCTGCGGTTATAATTGCATCATGAAAGTCATCCTCGCCAACCCGCGCGGTTTCTGTGCCGGCGTCAACATGGCCATCGAAAGTCTCGACCGGGCCATCGAGCTTTTCGGCACGCCCATCTATGCCTACCACGAAATCGTCCACAACCGACCCGTCGTGGAGCGCGTCCGCGCCAAGGGTGTGATCTTCGTCGATGACATCGAAGAGATTCCCGAAGGTGCCACGGTGCTGTACAG
>JANNLP010000272.1:0-3973 GCA_031396905.1 Gemmataceae bacterium | reverse complement strand
AACGGGTTGAAAGGCGATGCGACGGGATGTGTCGATCCGGCGAAAATGTCGCGGAACGATGAACTCACTGGACGCTGCTCTCGCCATGCGACAAATCGGGCTGACGCTTCGGCGCTAGCTCGGTGTAGTCGGGCCAACGTTTCTGATGCTGGCTCGATGTTATCGCCACTTGCTCGCGAACCGGGCATTTGGTGTTGAGTTCTCTTCAGGTTGTGCATCAGTCTTATTCCGCTCCCTCGCAGGGAGCGGAAGGGGAGGGTTTCAAGAACTACCTCCCCAGCCTCTCACTCAATTGGAGGCGACTGAATGGCAACACGACCTGATGCCTAGGCCTCCCCTCGGGGGAGTATCCTCACGATCCCCGCAAAGGAAGGATTGTGCTTGCCGACCCGCTCGGGGGGCTCGGTCACGAGTTGATCACTTCAGCTTGTGTGTTCCCGTCCGCATTGCTTTTCCTGTGTGCGCGCGCGCGCGCAGCCGGCATCGCCAGCATGGATCGTCGCGGGAGTGTATATCCGCTGGTTGAATGTGATCGTGATTGTCGCGGCTGTACGGCCGCCCGGATCGGCAATCAAGAAACAAGGGGCGTGGAAACCGCCGCTTTAGTTTCATGCCCGAACACCGAATTAGTCCGGTTGTAACGGCTAGCGAAGGTGTTCGGTCTGCCAGGTTGTGGTCAAAACCAGGGCATCATCGGATACGATGTCCCTGATTCCCTGTAATCTCCGAGAGCCGCTGCCATGAGTGTTTCCGCTTGGACATTGGGTGTTTTGCTAGCCTTGACGCCCGCTCAAGACCCGACGGCGAAGTCAGCCGAAGCCGAGAAGAAGGGCCATCCGATGGCAGGGATGAGGCTTAGGTCGCTCGGGCCGGCCCTAATGTCGGGTCGAGTCGTCGGCTTCGCGGTGCATCCGGAAAACCGCAGCAAGTACTATGTCGCCGTCGCTTGCGGCGGCGTCTGGAAGACCGAGAACGCCGGCGTGACATGGAAGTCGATCTTCGATAACGAAGGCTCGTACTCCATCGGTTGCATCACGATGGACCCGAAGAATCCTAATGTGCTCTGGGTCGGCAGCGGCGAAAACAATAGCCAGCGCAGTGTCGGTTACGGCGATGGCGTTTACAAATCCATCGACGGCGGCCGCAGTTGGACCAACGTCGGCCTCAAGAATTCCGAACATATCGCCAAGATCATGATCGACCCGCGCGACTCCGATGTCGTCTATGTTGCTGCTCAGGGGCCGCTTTGGGGACCAGGCGGCGACCGCGGTTTGTACAAGACCGCTGACGGCGGCAAAACCTGGAACAAGATCCTCAACGTCAGCGACGACACCGGCATCACTGCAATTGTGCAAGACCCGCACTTCCCCGACATGATGGTAGCGGCTGCGTATCAACGGCGTCGTCATGTGTTCACGCTCGTCAACGGCGGGCCGGAAAGCGCCATTTATCGAACCACGGACGGCGGCAAGACCTGGAACAAGTCACGCGCCGGTTTACCAACTGTTGACATGGGCCGCATTGGACTGACAATGGCGCCCAGCGACCCCGACACAATTTATTCCATTGTTGAAGCGACTGAAAAACAAGGCGGCATCTTTCGCTCCAAAGATCGCGGCGTCACCTGGGAAAAGCGAAATACGTTTGATCAGCAAGCGCAATACTATTCACAAATTGTCGTCGATCCGAAGAACAAGGAGCGCATCTATGTGATGGGCGTGTTCATTCAACTATCCGACGACGGCGGCAAGACGCTGCGCTCGCTCGGCGGCAAATGGGCACACGTCGATAACCACGACATCTGGATTGACCCGCGCGACAACGATTACTACCTTGTCGGATGCGACGGCGGCATCTACGAGAGCTTTGACCGCGCAGCCAACTGGCGGCACGTCGGCAACTTTCCGGTCACCCAGTTTTATGATGTGACCTGCGAACAAACCGACACGCCGTTTTATCGCGTCTACGGCGGCACCCAAGACAACAACACACTCGGCGGGCCGGCACGCTCACGTTCCGGTCACGGCGTGGCCAACGCCGATTGGCACATCATAGTCGGCGGCGACGGCTTCCATTGCCGTGTCGATCCGCAGGATCCGGACACGGTGTATGCCGAGTATCAACATGGCGGCCTGGTTCGCCACGACTGGAAGACCGGCACAAATGTGTCGATTCAACCGCAGCCCGGCGCCGGCGAGCCCGCATTGCGCTGGAATTGGGATTCGCCGCTGATCATCAGCCCGCATGCGCCGAAACGGCTATACTTCGCGGCCAACAAGTTGTTCCGTAGCGATGACCGCGGCGACACCTGGACTGCGGTCTCCGGCGACCTCTCCAAACAACTCGATCGCGACAAGCTGCCAGTGATGGGCAAGATTCAATCGCCCGACGCCGTGTCGAAACACGTCTCCACGTCGTACTTCGGGAACATTACCGCGTTGGCCGAATCGCCGAAGAAGGAAGGCCTGATCTACGCCGGCACGGATGATGGTTTGATCCAGGTCACCGAAGACGGCGGAAAGAATTGGCAACGCATCGAGTTGTTCTCCGGGGTGCCCGAGGGTAGCTTCGTAACCAGGATTTTGCCATCGCAACATGATGCCAATGTCGTCTATGCCACGTTCGACAATCACAAGAACGCCGACTACTTGCCTTACGTTTTGAAAAGCGGCGACATGGGTAAGACATGGAGCAAAGTTGTCGGCGACATGCCGCCGCGTGGCAGTGTGAAGGCCATCGCGGAAGACCATGTGAACCCGAATCTGCTCTTTGTTGGTACGGAGTTCGCGCTGTATTTCACAACGGATGGCGGGCAAAAGTGGCATAAGCTGCGCGGCCTGCCCACGATTGCCGTGAAGGACCTATGCATCCAGAAGCCGATGAACGACTTGCTGATTGGCACCTTCGGCCGCGGCTTTTACCTGTTGGACGACTATTCGCCGCTACGTGCGGCGACGCAACAGGAGTTTGACAAGCCGGCCGCGCTGTTCCCGATGCGCGACGCCCATGAATACATGCCGACCTACCAATACGGCGGCGTCGGCAAGGCCTTTCTCGGCGAAGCGCATTATTTCGCAGAGAACGCACCATACGGCGCGACCATCACATATCACCTGAAAGAGGCGCTGCCGACATTGAAGCAGCTTCGCAAGGATCGCCTCAAAAAGGACCCGGCGGCGTATCCGACTCTGGACCAATTACGTGCCGAAGCCGAAGAAGAGGAGCCGACCATTGTCGTCACCATCAGCGACGCCGACGGCGCGCCGGTGCGAGTTTTCAATGCTCCGTCAGCCGCAGGCGTGCATCGGGTCATGTGGGATATGCACTTGCCCAGCGCGAATCTGCCACAAGTCCGCGATCCGGAGACGATTGAAGAGTTCTTCGGCTTTTTCCCAGTCGGTCCGTACGCTGTGCCGGGAAAGTACAAAGTGACCCTTGGCAAGCGTATCGGCGGCATTGTTACGCCACTCGCGGGACCTATCGAGTTCCAGGTGAAACATGTCGCACCGTCACCGCTATCGCCGGACGACATGAAACAACTCGTCGAATTCCAGAAGCAAGTGATCAAACTTCAGCGCGACCTCACGGCCACGCAAGGCATTGCACGCGACGTGACCAGCCGTCTGGACCAGATCAAACTGGCGTTGGATATTACACCCGCTGCCACGCTAGAGAGTCGTGAGCGCGCCCGCAAATTGATTGTCGAACATCGCGTGAATCTGCGAAAGTTGAATGGCGACTCGGTATTGGCGGGCCGCAACGAAAATGTGCCAATGTCCATCGCGGCGCGGGTGGGCGTAAGCAGCGGAGCCACGCGCACCATCGTCGCCAGGCCAACCGGTACACAACGTGAGCAATACGCCATCGCCCGCAAAGAGCTGGACGCCGAAAGCGCGGCCATCAAGAAGAGGCTGGAAACAGACGTCAAAGAACTCGAAGCATTGCTGGATAAGTTGGGCGCGCCATGGACGCC